>WQWD01000038.1 GCA_009785545.1 Treponema sp.
TCCGCAAAACGCCGTTCGGGCTTCGCCCTCTGCGGCATTTTGCTCCACCACATTTTGCCTGCCCTGCAAAACCTACGGTTTCGCTTATTCGGGCAGGCAAAACGTCGCCAACCTTAAACGTTAACCGAAATAAAAACCTAGAAATTTCTGGGAAAAAGTATGTGCCACCATCCGTGGCGGCACGGTTAAAGTTTTCTGGAAATAATAGTTTTTATATATTTTTTTAGGAGGCAGTTTATGAAAAAAACTGTATTTTTAGGCTTGCTGGTAATTTTATTGGCATTTGGTTTTATTGGTTGTGACAATGGAAATGGAACAACAACTTATACAGTAAGCATTGGTACATTAACAAACGGATCAATTTCAGCAAACCCGATAAGAGGTGTTGAAGGTACAGAAATTACTTTAACCATAGTTCCAGATAGTGGTTATCGTTTAAAATCGAACACTCTAAGGTTTGGTACAACTGCTATTAACGAAGAAACATTAAAATTCAATCTTCCCGCTGAAAATGTAATTGTTACAGCAGAATTTGAATTGATACAAATAAGCAACGAACCTAAAAAGATTATAATTACTGGTCTTACAGGAAAAAGCGGCGAGGCCGTTGTTGGATTATTTGATAGCTTTTACGATGAAGGACCTATTGCATCTGGACGCGGAACAATTTTTAATGACTCTGTTACAATAGAATTATTAACAGGTGATATTTTTGGAGTTACCGGCGATGAGTGGACAGGTCATGGCGAATTCCGCATTATACTTGGGGCAGGTACCGAAGAGTATATGTTTACAAATGGGTATACATTTGAAGAACTTGAGATTTTTACAGATGGAGATTTTGATAATGCTCCAAGATTCAACATTGTTGTCACAATCTCGGAAATTGATTTTGCAAAATTTCAATTAGGGGATTTTGACTCGGACGGACAACCTATGCCATAAGGTTATATGCTTTTGATTTTGACAGTGGTGGTGTTGCAATAAACCCGTAAATAATTAGCCCGCCCGCGTCCATGCGGGCGGCTTCGTAGCGGTTTTTACTTCGGTTAACAAACAGTATACGCTCCGGCGGCTATTCGCCGCCTCCGGGCTACGTTTTTTGCTAGGTCAGTCGCTTCGCTCGTTCCCACGCAAAAAACTCCGCCACATTGGGTTCGCCCCCGTTGGGCTCACCAAACGTCGTATACTTAGAACGTTATGTGCAATAGGGGCTCAAATTGAATGTTTGTTTGTGTGAAAAATGATACAGCATGGAAACTATTGACAAAATTAAAAATAAAGGTTTATCATTGAAAAATATTTCAGAGTCATAATTGTTATGCCAAAATATCGACATAGCAAAATATGTCTGACTTTATTAACAGGGGTAATTAGGTGATTAACAATAAATTGATTGAAATTGATAATTATTTATCAAATCCACATTTTTTTGATTTTCTTAAATCATTAGAGATTGATAATGCTTTAGATTTGAGAGATGAGTCTGAATTTGATGATTGCTGGATGAATGAATTTAATTCACTAAAAAATGAAGTTTTTCAGGCTGATGATATTAAGTTTATAGACTCTTTGCGAGAGAAGGCGTTCAAAAATTCATATCCAGCAACAGGAGGTTCTGAATTATCAGCATACATATCTGATGATATAGAGATAATTGCCAAGAGTTTTGTTGCTGGAAAGGAAAATAGTTGGGCAATAACCTATCTGTGGTCATCTTACAAGAATGGACGATTTCCTAATTGTGTTGAAAATGGATAACATTTATTCAAAAATTAAGAAAAAATAATGGGGTACGCCCCTACTGCACATAACAAACGGTAACTGCTCCCTCCCTTTCGGTCGGTCGGGCTACGAAAAATTGCAGTCGGGCGTTGCCCTTTGTGCAATTTTTCTCCGCCACAGAGTAAAACAACTTGTGTTTGTCTGTTATCCCTTGTGTCTACCTGTTATAAGTATACACTACATAAGGAATTAGTCAATACCTCTTGTGTTTATTTGTGCTTGGTTGTTATTCCTTGTTATCATAAGTTAGATTATATTGCTGTCATAACTGCTGTCAATTTGTTGTAGTTGCACCTAACGTTTTACGAAAACATGAAAAAATCACATCACAGACTATAAAATAAATACCTTCCAGAAGGCACGCAGAAGCCCGTAAAACAATCCAAACACCAATTGCCGTATCATTCCACCCTTAGCACTTCCAAAGCCCTCTGCAAGCCGTTTTTCGCTTTTCTAATAGTGTCGTATAACATATTTTGCTCCTTTGTTAAAATAATCGCCAAAAATGACAAGGGCAGGTTATTCATCTTGCCCCTCGCCGCCGCCTCCCACTTTTATTTTCGTGCAAGAATTATTCATCTCGACCCACCCGCCCGGCTGCGGCGAGGGGAGCACGTTCTCGGTTAAAGTGGCTGGTTAATTCTTGGCGGCAAGTATTCAAGAAGTAAAAATTGTTCCGCTCCGCTTCGCTCCACTACACAATTTTTCCAAGAGAAGCAGCCCTTTTTGCGTTGCAGTTATTCAAGGGCAAACAAACATTTTTTTCTTGGCGTCCTGCCAAGAAAAAAGGAAAATGGGTGCTAATCCATCACGCACCCATTTTCCAGTTATCTCTCAGGGTGTAAAACAAAAGCAACACAAAAACCCCTGCACCCCGCCCCTCGCCATAAAAGTGTTTATTTGCATTTTGAAACCAGTGGGATCTACTGGCTTTCCATCAAGCAAAGCGTTATACGCTACGGCGAAACAGCGGATTTTCAAATTATCGTTCATGTAAGCAATCAATCGCAAAGACCCAACAGCACATATCCGACGGTATGCGGTTCGGTCGGCTTCGCCGCCCTCTCCTACATTCCAGCCTGCAATCATTCAAAAATAAAAGTGTTAATCCAAAAAGCAGGCTGGAACGTCGCATACCTTGCGGATATGCGCCATTGGGCAAACAAAAAAAATGAAAAGTTTATCGGCAAAAGAAAATCCGCTGTTTCGCCTAAGCCCCCCGATATTCGCCCACCGCTGACGTAGTGATAGTCGTCTCCCCAATTCCGTCTTTGCATACATTCTCGGTAATGATGTGAACCGATGGCTCTCGCCCCGCCACGGACTCAAAAAATAAAAAGCAAAACCGCTTGATGATAATATCTTGAACGTGAAGCGAGAGCCGCATTTATGCGGCGTTATAAATAAATTTCCTTACGCTCGCCGACCGCAGGGAGATATAGCAGCCGTCAGTCTTTGGCGGGGCAAAATGTAGCTTGCCGATAATGTATGCAAAATTCGGTAAAGTCCTATATAATATTTATAATATTATAGATTTCCTTTTTTTCATGACATAAGATACATAGAAAAAAAGTATATAACAAATATGAATTTGTAATAACAGGCAAGCACGGGAAAACACAAGTATTTTGTGTAGCATAATTTCAAATTATGATACATTTATGCTGCATTGATGATACATTCCGAGAAATATTTTTATATCAGGGAGTGTGTGCGTTCGCTTTCAGCGTTCAAAAATTGCCATTTTTTGCAAGAATAAAAATAAATCAATGTCAAAAATGAAAAACATCATTTTTCAAGGGGAAAATAATAACAACCATAAACAACAGAACACACTTTTTTCAAAGATATTTTATCTGTTATGCTGTTTTGCAGACCCAACCCAATGGGGGCAAGGGGGACGCCCCTACGCTTTCAAAACAACACCCAACCAGTACCGCCCGTCAGCATTACGCTTTTGAGTTAAACCAATTTCTTTTAACCGCAAACCTAAAAAACGCTCGCTTACAGCGTGTTCGTTATGCTCAACACACCAATCTTGATAACATTTAAAAAATTCTCTCGCCTTTATCTGTCCGTCAGGTTTCAAAATACATTGTTCTTTGATAAAGTTTCCGATAACATCCATTTCCCCTCTATACTCATCAGTAGCGTCAGTGATAATATTTGGAGTATTCAAACCTTCATTACACCAGCGGACAGCACCCTCGATAATCCAATTCAAGATACCAGAGCTTTCTTGTAACAGTTTTTTTTCAAGGTGTTTATCCTGTTTTTCTTCTGGAATTCTTGTCGTAAAAGGAATAAGTTTAATTCTCCGCCAGATACCGTAATCAGTACCCTTAATAACAGGTTTATGATTAGAAGCCATAAAAATCTTAAACGTAGGAATAAAATTAAAAAATTCTCCGTATAAAAATCGTGCAGTCATACGGTCGTTTCCAGTTATTTGTTTTATCAGCGGTTCTGATAACCTTCTGCCCTGTTCGGCTTCCGTAGTAGTAACAAACCGAGTACCTCTCAAACGTGCAATATCATTGCCAATCTGATCGCCGTTCCGTTTCATAAAAGTTTCCGTAGGCGTAGCAATCGAATAATCACCAAGCAAAGACATAATTGTATTTAAAAACGTACTCTTGCCATTAGCCCCTGTGCCGTAGAGAATAAACATGGACTGTTCAGAAGTATCGCCTGTAACAGCCCACTCGGCAGCAGTTTGAATATAACGTATCAATTCATTATCAAAATTCATAATCTCCATTATAAATTTCTTCCAAACAGGACAATCAGCGTTTTTATCATATTCGACATTAGCAATTTTTGTTATAAAATCTTCCTGTTTATGTTCTTGTAATAGTCCAGTCTGCAAATCTACAGTTCCGTTTTTAACATTCAAGTGCCAGGGATTAGTGTCAAGGTTATCAGTTTTTACATTTAATTCAGGTATCCAGCTTGCCGCTTCTATAAACGCTTTTCTGCGTCTTACCGCCTCACTCTGCATGGCGTATTTTTCAATTTCAATACGTTCTCTAAAATCCGCAGTCTTTAACAATTCCGCATAAATACCGCGTACCATTTTTAAACCCTTATCATGTATTTGATAACCCTCATCAAGTTCCCACTGTTTTCCGTTCCAGACAAGCCATTTTTTCCACAGCGCATTATAACGTATATCTTTCCCATACTCCGTCATCAGACGATATGCGTTAGTAGTATCAGTAAATTGAATAAGACCGCTTTGTAATTGTTGCAGCCGCAAATAAACACATTCATCTGTTAGCTGTTCCTTCATCCGAAACTCCTTATTTTATAGTCCTTTAATTTTACTTATTGTACAAGGAATTGATTAATTCCTTGTACAATAAGTATTTACAATCGGAAATAGTCAATTAATAAAATTAATTGACTATAGTTTGCGTGAGCAAACAATATAATCGGAATTCTTGACTTGTAAAAGTCAAGAAAAACCTCCATTTGCTAAAACAGCGGCATACATCTTGTAACGAAACCTGACCAGGTCAAAAGCATTTTCTTTTGTTCCCTGCGGCAATTCCGCTTCGCACCGTAAATAAGTTTGATACAGCAAAGTCAAAGAACCAATTTTTTTCTTGTATTCATTATTCAAAAAATAACTGACACCACGATACTCGTCATCAGGCATATCAAGTTTTTTACACCTGTACCACAAAATTAAATCATTAGCCCATTCGGTTTCATGTGATGTAAAGTTTTCAAGTATTCTTTGTTGTTTGAGAATTTTATCTTGGTATTTTTCCTCAACAGTTTTTCTTTTACCCATAACCCTCCTCCGCCATGATAAGCAAACTCCAAGCTAAAAAATCAACAAGGATGTTGATTTTTTAGCAGCCCTCATTCCAAATAAACACCTTTGCCGTTTCACCAGCGGCAGAACGCCCGTCAGCGAAAGTAACAAAAGCCCAAAACGACCACCAGCCCGATAAATCTATTTCTCCCTCAATACATTCATGAAAAATAACACCATTTGCAACATCACCAACGGCAGCAGAAAATTCCCCGGCCTTGCCATTCGGCTTTCTATACCTGATAACCGCACTCAATACACCTTCCAAATCCACAAAAGTCCTGAGCGTTATCCGCAACGCCGACTGCCCTTTAAATACTTTATTCATTTTTTTTACCTTTTCTTTCTTTTCGGTTAGTTTATTCTGCTTTCAAGCGTTAATTCCCTCGTTACCCTTGATTTCAAAACGAGTTCTTTTCTCGTAATAAAAAATCTTCGAATAACAAAATCACGAACAAACGAAGTAGAAGCCAGTTTGATAAAAACAAACAAATGCCGTAAACTAAAGCCTTGAGCTTGCACAGTATCTTTATGCGTTCTGTAAAAATTTCCCCGGCGTTCGGTTTCTGCTGTACTACTGCCGACAGTCATTAAACATTGACGCAAAAAAGTAAAAAATACCTTTGGCATGGTATTGTTAATAACAATTTGCGATATATCACGTTTATAATTTGCAGTCAATTTATTTGTATCTGCCAAGCCTGTTATTTGCGGAGTTGTTCTTTTATAATTCCCTGCAAGCCTTCTTGTGTCTGACAGTCTGACTCCTTGCGTTAAAGTCCGAACATAATTTTGTGCCAAGGAATAAGTAAAATACACAGACAGCCTAAAATTGTAAAAAAAGTTAGGGCTTCTTATAGGGTAAAAATCGGGAATCCGGCCAAAATCGTTACCATGCCATTCTGAGTAACATTTTGCTCCAAAGTCAAAACGAGGATACCAAAAATATTCACAAAACATACCAAACCAAATATGTGAACCGGCAGTTATATTTGTATTTGTGTTAAAATTACCGGAACGCCAACCGGCATGGCGACCGGAAATAACTCTTAAATCAATTAACTGTTCATTAATTGATCTTTTATCAAGCGGAATATCAAAGTTATCTGAATATAATACAGGTCTTCCAAATGCTTCATGATCATTTTGGTTAGTATAAAAATGAGCGGTACATAAACCGTTAACAGGCTGTGTAACAAGAAACCGATTAACAGGTATTTGAATTTCAAACAGTAAAGCCTGTTCGTCCCAAATTGTCTGTGAACCTGTCGTCGTAGTGCCTATAACAGGATCAACCACAACAGGATATTTCGCAGACGCAAGCCACTCTTGCGGTATCGTTATCCGCAACTCATTTCCAGTCACGGATAAATCACCCCAACACTTACGACCTCCAGCGTCAATAATCTGTGGTCTGTGAATATGACAAAGTTTTCCTGTTCCCTCACCTATAAAAGTTTCTTTTTTATAAACCGCATAACTGCCTTTCAAGAAGGGATCAGGCACAAAATCAGGCTGCCTGAAAAAATCAAAGTTTTCAGCCCCTTCCATTTGCAAAGTAACAACATTACTTTCAGGCTCACGATTTAAAATACAATCATACTCAAAAGCTCCATCGCCCAAGATAGTAAACCGATGAGAACGCCTGCGCCCCTTGTAAACAAGCCGCCTTTTATCCCCACGCAGAGAAAAACCTTCCTCATCAAACGGAACAAATCGCAAACCCTTGTCGCCTTGCCAGCGGTGTAAATCAAAATACGGCTCTTTTTTGCCAAGAACAACATCAAGAGGAAAATCAGTTGCAGACTGAATAAACTTAACCATTTTTCAAAACTCCGCCATGGATGGCAATTAAGACAAAAACTCCATGCTAAAAAAATGGCATGGAGTCCATTTTTTTAGCATTATTGCCCGAGTATTGTAATTTCCCATAGTATTTGTAAAGTATCGCTGGAAGTAACATTAACAGACGGATTGATCTGTGCATAAGCCAGACAATTAGAAGCCGCAACATTGCCATTCAACAAACACGCTTCATTTATACCGTTAGCGTTTAACGTTCCGGCGGCAAATGTAGCACGATACGTAACAGTAGTATCTCCCAAATTTCCCCATGACGCTTCCAGTGCAGGGAAGCCGCTATCCAAAGCTCTCATACTTCCAGTTGGAGTATTACACCTTGTATTAGTTTTTGTAGAGTTACCAGTCCAACCAGTACCCACTTGAATAAACCCGCTTGCGCTTGTTACCTTCGTTCTCGCAGGCGAAGCCAAAAGAGCGTCAGCAATTAAAGCGTCACCCTGCCTTGTAACAATATTATGAAACACCTGCGTCATCAGACTTCCTTGCAAACCAAACAGCCGTTGAAACCAGTTAGATTTTTTGCGTTTAACCTTTCCGTCATTATCCAAAACACTAACCGTAACCTTCCCTTTAATCCTGATTCTGTCTAACATATTATCTCCTTCGCATGATCAAAGTGCCGGTAACACCGGCAATAAAACAAATTGCTCCCACAATAAAATTATTTCTAATCCCTGCAGCTCGTAAAACTTCCGCTTCCTGTTTCCAGCGTTGTATTTCTCTTAATGCTTCCGCTTCACGTTCAAGACTTGCCAAAAATGCCGCCCTCGCCGCTTCGCCTGCAGCCAGCTCAATCGCTTCAAGAGCGGCAGTTGTCAAATCATCTATCAACAATTCCAGCTCTAAATCGCTGTAAAATCTCGTCTCTTGTTCGGATAAACTCGTCGGCTGCTCCGTCAGCGGCTCTGCGAACATCGGGAATATCCAAAAACTCATCAACATCACGACCAAGATAATTTTCACGTAACACCTCAATTTCAACTTGTTTTTCCACATATCTTAAAGCCTCCCCGGTTTTATAATTTACATATACAAGCCACACGATAGTCCCGCAAATAACCACCGCCATTAAAAACCCGACAATTATCCCCCACGCAAATTCCGTCAACCTTTTCATTTCTCATTCCACCTTGATACAACCCTCAAGCCGACAATCCCAAACAAAACAATCACGACAATACAAAACCAAATCCAGTCTCGAATATGCCCCTTCGTTAAAAGCCAGGTAGCGGCGTACAAACAAAACGGTTTAAAACCAAATAATTTAGACGGAAGCGAAACAATACGCTTCCCCAAAATCACAAACAACTCTTTGAATGTATGCTCCCATGTCGGCTTATCAGATATTTGAATACCATCCGTTTTACTCATGCACTCATATCCTCAAATTGTTTGCACACAGGTTTAGTAACCCGGTTTCTTGGTCTAAAAAATCCAAGAACATTATTGTAATTATGCCGAACCACAGTAACGACCAACGGTTTCCAATTACTTTCAATTGAATAAAAATATCTGACTGTTTGATCATCTCCGTAAATAATTGCAACATGACCAAAACCTCCACCCATATTTTTATTCCAGAAAACAATATCACCCTCTTTAGGAATGAAATCTGGTGTGTCAGGTATCCTTTCCCAATACTTGTTTATTGCAGGGTCTTTATCGTAAGCAAACCAAAAGTCTGCAGCACCCGGATTTGCTTTCCATTGCGGTAATTTTAGATATTTCTGTAGCACCCAACGGATAAACTGTACACAGTGTCCTTGTAATTTATGCGGATCAGGTACTGGAAATGGTACAGTTTTATTTAACCACGTTTTACTTATTTCCTTTAAAAATTCAAATTTCATTAATTCTCCTTCCTCCATGTTAATTACCATTCTTGATAAAATTTACAATTATCGACACAAGCAACGCTGTAAATGCGATAATCACGCTAAATAAAGAAGTACGTTCTTTTCTCCGTTCCTTTTCTTTATCCTCAAGTTTAATTACACGCCCGATAACGTGTTCCTTAAACTCTTTCATCTCGCCTTTTAACTCTCTCATTTCGCCAAGCGTCTCGACAATCAAACGCCTTTCCTCATTTGTCATTTTCCATTCCTCCTGTCCGTTGATTCATTTTTTCCCTCTCTGTTTTCAAATATCCTGAAACTTGCAACAAAAGCCCTTTCACGTTTATACCTAAACGAAAACCTGTTAATCGTTCCCGACAATTCTTCATTTTTAATTTTTATTTTTACTTTCGCTCCAACCCTCGCATGAAACAAAGCACGATGAGTTTTTACAGTAAACTCTCCGGCTCTCTGAACACGCTCCCCAAGCTCACGAATAACCCAATCCTCATATTGAGGTCTGCCGTCTATGTCATGTTCAGAAAAATAGGAACCTGTAACATTCAAGGCGACAGTCCCAAAATTGGCAACTGCTTCATCATCACGCACAAAACTGGATCTGTTCAAATCAAGCACAATCGGTCTGCCATGTATTGAGGCATTAAACAAATCCACGTCAGCTTTTCTCTGCAAAGTCAAACTTGCTTTATCAAAATTTGTCGTAACATCATAATGAGAGTATCCAATACTTTTTTCATTTTTCTCTTTTAATTTTTCATTTGTGACATATTCAATACGCCTCTCCGCTTCCTCCTGGGTGTCTATCTCGTCAGCAAAGACAACATTGCGTTCCCTGCCAACACCTTGTGTCGAATTAGCCTCAATTACTTTATATTTTGCTTCATATTTTCCAACTTCTATTTCACGCTCTAACGGAGATTTAAAAGGATAATACGGAATAAAATTGTCATCAAAAAAAACGGGCGGCTCGTCATAATGCCATATCTCCTGCCGTTCCAAAGAAACAGGCATATTCACTTTTAAACGCACAGTGTTACGGTAATAATCAGTCCTCTCCGTTTTACGAAAATAAAAAATATCTTCGCCTCTAAAAGTAAACAAGTTATCAAAACTTTCTTCATTTTTAATTTTTAATTCTTCTTTTTGATACGGTGAATGAGCGAATACCAAAGGTTTTTCAGGAGCGCACTCCAAATGACAACGATACGCAGTTGCAAGGCTGGACAACTCTGCCCAGATATTTCTTCGCAATCTTGCAAAAGGCAGAGTTACGGGAATAGTCGAACAGTCAATATCGTTAGCCGACAATCCGGCTCGCCCCGCAATCCCGTGTACCAAAGATTTTTCTGGCTGCGTCTTGTCGCAAACAACAGAGTAAGTAAAAACCGCAGGCGCAGTCCAATCCCTCGCTTCTTCTGTTTTGCGTAACCTTGCAGATAAATCTTGCAATCCCGTATAAACAGTTCTCTTGCGCCCGTTTCCCTTAATATCTTGAATCCCTTTCTCGTCAATATAAAAAACAAACCTTTGGAAATACGGCAATCCGTCGCCAAGCGAAAACGAAACCCTAACTTGTGAACCCGAACTTGCACTATGAAAACTGTAAACGCCATGAAAATTATCAAGCAAAAGTTCACCCCTTGCAGACGTACCTCCAGCCGCTTCTTTCAAACCCCAAAAGTTCGCCTCAATAATATCCTGTTCTAAAACTCTGTGGAAAAACCCGTTCCCGCAGTCAATCTCAACACGCACCTTCACAGGTTTATCTGCGGCACTAATAGCCTCTTTCAAAGCTTCATCAACATCATAAAACTTCATGTTAAACCCCTTCCATTAGAGGCAAACACTTCTGTTGAGACAGTCCCGGAAACATAAAACCTGAGAGGCGCAATAACAGCGTCAACACTATTTACATTCGTTTCATCAGAAATCAAAACAAGTTTTTTTAATGTAATTCTAAATAAGCCGTAATGCCCTGGTTCGTATTTTTCTCTTGCAAGTTGAGCAGTTATAACTAATTCCTCCATGTTATGCGGTAAATCAGCGCTTTTTTCCAAAGACCTTTTTATCCATAATTCAGTCCTCGTTCCGCCTTCTTTTTTTACAGAAAGAGTAAGACCATATATATTTTTGTATTCCTTTCCGTTAATCAGGCAGGAAACATTATCACCGCTAAACCGCTCTCCATTTTCTCTTTCAAAAGTATCTGTATTGGAAAAAACGGCAGGCGGCTTTTCACTTGTTATGTCCAGCTTTAACTTGACGGTTTCATTACGCAAAAAACGCAATTCAAAACCAATAACACCACAGCCGTCAAAAAGCCGGCGTACGCCAGAGTCGCCATTTCCTCTGCTTTGTATCAAACCAAACCTGTCAGCATCTTCTAACGGTGAAAGTGTTAAATCATATTTATATAAATCTCTTGTTTCAGAAACAAACATCGGAACTCCGTTTCGCATAAGCCCGGCAGACCCCATAGCAAGATATAACAAAAGCGGAGCAGTCCCAATCGTCAACGGAGTAACTACACAACCTGTAACCCCGCTTTTTTTGACTGTCGCCCTGCAAACGCCATCCCCCTCAATAGACGCTTCCTCATGCAGTAGCGATATCGCCTCTCTGACAGTTTCTTCTGCGTACGGTATATCGTATTCTTTATGAGCTGTTTTAATTACAATGGAACAATCACAGCCTTGTACTTTCATTTTTCTTTCATCTCTTTTATTTTTTCATTTGTTCAACAGTAATCCGCAATGATAAAACAATTTCCCAATTCATGCCGCAATTAAGTATTTTCGGAGGAACATATTTTTTACTGATAACAACAGCCCTGTCAGCAATGCCGCCTAAAGTAATATCTTCACCTAACGCTTTTTCAAAAGCATTTGCATAACCATAACAAAATAATTCACTCTCGGGATTTTCTGCAACAGAAATCGAAATTGTCATTAAATATGTATCAAGTTTTATAATCCTTTCCTTTTCTGTTTGCTCACATGAAGAAAGAAAAATTACAGGCGTAACAGACGACAATCCGCCATAATCGCCAAACTCAAACAAAGGAATTACCATATTCCAGCCATTAAGAATTTCATTAACTCTTTTCAAAAAAAGTTCTTTAACGGCAGAGATTATTTCTTGCTCAACAAAATCTTTTTTCATTTTTCCCTTTTCTTTTAAATCGTTTTTCGTTTGTACGGTTCAAGTAATGCCCTGACATTTTCCGGCATAACCAATTCAAAACCTTCATCTTTATTTCCAGTCACCCCAATTCGCCGACCTCTATACCTGTTCATATTCCATGCCGCCAGCTCCAAACAGGCAGAAGCCAAATCAGCAGGCACGTCACCAGCCTTATACCCCGACCA
>WQWD01000039.1 GCA_009785545.1 Treponema sp.
ATGCTACAATCTTACTATGACATTTCTTAATATCGTACTTGGACTTATAGGTCTTGGAATTATTGTTTTTATTCATGAACTTGGACATTTTCTCGCAGCCAGGCTTGTGGGGGTTGATGTTGAAGCGTTTTCTATTGGCTGGGGAAACCCAATTTTAAAAAAGAAAATCGGTTCTGTTGAGTATCGCCTTGGGATGTTCCCTCTCGGCGGCTATTGCAAAATGAAGGGAGCGGCAGATCATAATAACGAAGCTTGGGAAAACATCCAAAACGGGATTAAACCCGAAAAAGGAACATACCTTGCGGCAAGCCCTCAGGCAAGAATTCTTATCGCTTTTGCGGGACCGTTATTTAATTTAATTTTTGCGGTGATAATACTTTCCTTTATTTTGGGAGCCGGACGTGATTTTTTTGTAATTGAAAGCAGAATTGTTTTGGCTTCTGATTTAGCTTCTGACAGGATAGAAGAAATTTTTCCGGCGGATGAAGCCGGCTTTTTAAGCGGAGACAGAATTACTCATATTAATAACCGTCCTGTTCAATTTTTTCATGAAATACAAGAAATCATTTCATTAAACGCAAACAGGGCTCTTGCCGTGACAATAGATCGCAACGGCGAAATTATCTCGAAAACAGTTACACCCGCTCTTGACAGATCAACGGGAGCCGGAAGAATCGGGATTACAATATGGGAAGATCCGATTATCCGCACGGTAACACAGCAAAGCCCTGCTGAGGCCGCCGGTCTTAGACCGGGTGATATTATCGTAAGCGCAGGCGGAGAAACAGTGCGTAACGGCGCTGACTTCAGCAGGATTAGAGCGCAAACTGCCGGGAACATGGTTATCGTTTTTGAAAGAGACGGATATCAAATGAACGCTCTTTTTAGTGCCAAAGAATTGGAAGGCGAACTTGGTTTTACATGGGATTCATTTATAAGGCACAGCACTCCCCGCTTAAACCCATTTGCGGCTCTTGCCAGAGGGTTTACCGAAAGTTTAAGAACGCTTGGAACTTCTGTCAGGAGTTTACGGCTTCTTTTTATGGGAATCGATCTTACTAACGCAGTTTCAGGCCCGGTTCGTATAACCTACATGATAGGCGATGTGGCAACTCAAGGGTTTGAACACGGTTTTGCCGCGGGTTTGCGGGCAACGTTTGGGTTTATCGCAATGATCTCCATAATACTTTGTATGATGAACCTTTTGCCCTTGCCGGTTGTTGACGGAGGAATGATTATACTTTTTTTTGTTGAACTTTTGCGTGGAAAACCTATTCCTCCAAAAGCGATTTCTATTTTTCAAATGTGCGGCATGGTTTTAATTGGCGGTTTAATTGTGCTGGCAATCTTTGGAGATATAATGTTTTTTATCCGAAGATAGTTTTAGATAAGGATATTTTTATGGAAAAAAAGAACATTGTCTGTCTTTGCAATAATACAATTACGTTCGAGTTTGAAAGGGAAATAAACCTGGACGAAAGGCCACAATATCTTGAAGATATATTAAACGGCAAGTTTTTGTCAATTGATTGTCCTTCATGTTTTAAAAAACATAAACCTGAGTACAGAATAGATATTGTTTGGAAATCCAAAAACCTGAAGTTAGCGGTAATCCCGGAGCTCGATCGTAATATGTTTTATATCAAGAAAAAAGAAAATCCGCCATTTGAAACTGTTATCGGTTTTCCGGAAATGACAAACCGCTTGGCGGTTATTAATGACGGTCTTGAACCTGTTGTAATTGAAACTTTAAAAACTTTTCTTCTTGCCAAAGCAATGGGAAACAATTCAGGCGATAACATAAACGCCTGGTATTACCGCAAAAACGAAGAATCGATTGAGTTTCATATTGATGGTATCAGGTCAAACGAAGTAGCTGTGGCAAAAGTTCCAATGGATGTGTATAAGAAAACATTTGAAGACTTCAGAAAAAAACCTAAAAAACCTTTATTTGAATCTCTTAGAGTACGCAAATATTTATCGGTTCAAAATATTTATCGCCCGGATGTATTAAAATGAAAAAAACTATCTTAAGAGCCTCTTGCAAAACTCGGTCAGTTTTGCCGAGGCTTTGCAGTTTCTCACCCTTTGGGTTACGAAACATGCATTTTAATAAAGTTGCACTTTCAAAACTGAAGTTTTGCAAGTGCCTCTTAAAACATTTTTTTTTAGTTGGTTTGTTTTTTATTGTCTTACCGGTTTTTTCTGCCAATATCTCAGGCAGCCACAGGGGAGAAATCACAGCTCTAGTCCATAACGAGGAAATTGTTTTAAGCGCCGGCGAAGATGGATTTTTGGTACAATGGAATACCGCTCAAAGAACCGCAATTGATCGTTTTCAACTAACAACATACAGAATACAATCAATGGTGAAACATCCAACCAGAACAGAAATATCCATTATAGAAGCTGTAAATTTTGATAATTACCGCATATCAGCGTGGGATTATTCTCTCAAGGAAAGGCTTTTTTCGATTTATTCAACAAGACCTGTGCGTTATATAAATTATTCCGCTCAAGGCAATTTGTTAATCGCTGCAGGCCTTGACGGTTTTCCTTTAACAATTCTTGATTCCGCTACAGGAGAAGTTGTTTTAGACGCTGTAATACAGGAAGGCACAGCAACCCTTGCAGTAACAGGGCGTGCGGAAAGCAACATGATGATATATATGAGCGAATACTCAGATCATTTTGGACATCCGTCATTTTCCGGAAGTTTATTGTATTTTGACATTCAATCAAATACTGTTACAAATATTTTTCAGGCTCCGGGTTTTATCGAAAATCCGGTATTTTTTGGCAACATTTTTCTGGCGGGAGTTAATCAAGACGGTTTACAAATTGTTAATACAACTTCCGGTCAGGTTCTGGACAATATAGAAACAATCGGAAGAAACGCTCTTATTTGTCTGTCATCAGACGGCTTTTTTCTCTTTGAGCAAACAGGCAGCACTGCCCTTTTGTATCGTTTTACTGTAGACGGAAACGGACAGTTAAATCAACGCCAGAGATTACCTATTGTCTTAACCGGTCTTGGCACTGTTACTTCAATGGCGTATAACGGAAGCTTGGTATTTGGAACATCACAAGGCAATTTATTGATTCTTGACAGACAAAATCGTATAGTTCCTTTTAGGTATAATTTTCACAGGCGTATCACAGAGATCGCCGCAGGAGAACAGAACATTGGATTTTTAACAGAAGACGGATTTTTTTCGTATATCCCGCTGGATTACAGCTCTATTGGCAGTTCTTTTCAATTAAACTTTACAGAAGTAAACAATTTTAACAGAATTACTTCTGTTTCCCTTGAAGGCAAAGATTTTTTTATCCTTTGGCAGACGGATAATACAAGAATCGCTCCTCAATTGATTGATCTATCCAATAACAAACGAAGAAATCTTAATTTTCTTACTGGCAGGTTTCCATTAAGAACAATTGATGTTTTAGACGGCAGGTTTTTAACGATGGATACGGTAGGAAATATATACATATATAATCTGGAAGTTTTACAAAATACGCCGCCTGCAGGGAGTGCGGAATTCAGCTTTTCTTCGATGGGCGCGATTGACGCTGTACTTATTGGCAATTACAACATTTTGATAAGCCGGAGCGTAATGGGTGTTAACAGTCCATTTTTGTCTGTCAATCTCAGAACAGGCGAAACCGTCCCGATGTTTTTCCCCGCAGCTCAAGCCGGCTTGATGGTTTACCGCGGCAGCTCAAGTCTTTTTGCGGCGGCTGTTGAACTCAGTAATAACAACTTGAATACTGTTTTTTTGAATATATCTGCAACCGGGCAGCATCACAGACTATTTAACTATTCCGGAGAGGCAAACCATTTTTCTATTGCCGAAGTCCAAAACCATCTGGCAATTATATGCGGAAGCGATGGAGGAAGAATTGTCCTGCCGGAAATGATAGAATTTGAACGAACAAGTGGTTTGCCGGTAAGGCTGCTGGCAAGCCGTGAATCTTTCATCGGTCTTGACAGCGAAGGGAATATTGCCTGGCACAACTTAGACGGAAGACTCTTAGCCCGCTTTCAGATCGCAAGATAATTAGTGTCTGTCCATAAAGTGGTTCTTTATGGACGACACTTTGTATTTTCTCACCTTTTTTTACAAAAAGGTTACGAAAAATACGTCTTTCAAAGAAGTCTGTCTAAAATGCTCTGCATTTATAGACAGACTCTAATTAATTTAAAAATTAAAATTAATCGTGCGCCGGGTTACTTTTTACTTTTTCAATTGCCTGCCGCACAGCTTGTTTTACACTGTCTGCATACGATTGTTCTGTCGCTTGAGTGTAAAGAGTTCCAAGAATTGAAAAGCGGTATAAAGGTTTAACATTGTTCATCGCTATTGCCGCAATGTCAACAATACAGTCATTACACCGGCAGAGATCTTCGTATCCTGATTTTAGTTGCTGCTCCAATTCACGGATAACCAAACTTTCCGCTTCGTTTTTAAGCATATAAAAATCATATTCATCTTTAAAAGCCATAAGCCCCCCCAACAAAATTATTATAACAAATTATTAAAAATTTGTTCAAGCCCCATTACTGTTTTCTTTTGCCAATGGAGCAAATTTTGCGTATTTTGCCACAAGTTCCAGCTTTATAACGCCAATAGGACCGTTTCTTTGTTTTGCTATAATCAAATCTGTCGGAATAGCGTCAATCGGACCTTGCGGCTCATCTTCTTTTTTCTTTTTAGGATATATTCTGTTAAGGAATAATACTAAATCGGCATCCTGTTCAATTGAACCTGAATCCCTTAGGTGCGCTAATGTAGGAGCTTCTCTTTGAGCGTCTCTGGTCAACTGGCACAAAACCACAATTGGAACATGCAGCTCACGAGCAAGACTTTTTAAAGACCTTGAAATTTCAGAAATTTGCTCATAACGCGCCAATGAGCTATTTTCATGCCCAATAAGACCCAGATAATCTATAAAAATAATTTTTACATCCTGCTGCGCCTTTAATTTTCTTGCCTGAGCCCTTAAATCTAAAAGCTTCATGTTTGGCATATCAACAATATGAAACGGTGCGGCATCTATAACGCTCATTACGTTAACAACTTTCCCATAATCAACGCTGCTTAAAACGCCCTTACGAAGGTTTTGCGCTTTTACCATCGCTTCCGAACTTATAAGCCTTTGTACTAAAGCAATATCTGACATTTCCAAAGAAAAGAAAGCTGTGGGTATTTTTTGATGAAAAGCAATATGAGAAGCGATATTCAGCGCCAACGCTGTTTTTCCAACCGAAGGTCTGGCTCCGATAATTATAAATTCATCACGCTGAAAACCTGAGGTATATTCATCGAGTTCATCAAAACCCGAAGATATACCTGTAATCGCTCCTTTCATCTTCATCGCAGAATCGAGTATTTCTACAGTTTCCCCTAAAATTTCCCGAATAGTTCTGTTAGAAAAAAACTGGCTATCATCTGAAAGTTCAAATATATTCTGTTGAACATCTTCAAGCATTTCTTTTGAATCTTTTGAATCATCATAAACGCTCACGCCGATTTTAGAAGCAACTTTTAAAAGAGAACGTTTCATCGAATAGTTTTTTACCATTTGCGTGTAATATTCGATATTTGCGCTGGATGGAATAACCGTTGTCAGGCTTGAAACATACGAAGCGCCTCCCGCTTCATCGAGCTTAGCCATCAGTTTCAATTCCTGAACAACGGTTTGGATATCCGGGCGTACATTTTTGGAATCAAGAGACATTATAGCCTCATAAATCAAAATATTCGCACGAGAATAAAAATCTACAGGACGCAGGCGTAACTGTATCGCTGTTTTTACAGCTTCATAATCAGCGAGTAAACTTCCTAACGCTGCCTGTTCAAGGTCGTCATCGTGAGGGGGCGTTTTATCTCTGAAAAGTTGAGCCATTGTTATTCAGCAGCATCCGCCGGAGTATCACTTGGGGAACTTTCGCTTTCTGCCTCGTGTGAAGGTTCTTGGGCAGGCATTTCAACATTCGCCGCAATCCCCTCCTCAACTGTTTCGACATTCTCGGCTGCTTTAGACGATTCATCACTGCGTTCATCTCTTCTGCCGCGTTTTGGAGCAGGCTTGGAAGTTGAGCTTTCCGTTTTAATTTCCTGAGCAACAATTGAAATTGAAATTTCCGCAGACTGGTTTTCATAAAGCTTTATAACCGCTTTGTATTTGCCTACTGTTTTAAATCCATTCCCGGCAATTTCAATACGTTTGCGTTCAATTTGATAACCGCTTTTTACAAGTTCATCAGCAATCGTTTGATTGGTTACAGCACCGTAAAGCCTTCCATTGGCTCCCGCAGGCATTGTAATAACGATTTCGAGGGCATCGAGTTTTTCTTTTAACCCTCTCGCATCCAGGCGTTTTTGTTCTTTGCGAGCGTCAATTTCCGCCCTGCGCCCTTCGATGAGTTTAACCATGCGAGGTGTATAGGGAAGAGCAAAACCTCTTGGAAAAAGATAGTTACGGGCATAACCTTTCGCTACTTCCTTTACATCTCCCTCTTCACCAAGAGTACTGAGATCCTTGTTCAAAATAACCTTCATACCAAGCTCCTCCGATACAAGTATTGTTTGTATCGTCTGTAATATCAGCCGCAAAAAAGCAGCTGTTTGCCCCGGAGTATGGGGCGGCCGCACGGGAATCGTGTAGATTTCTACGACACGGATTCCCGCGATTTTTTTGGCACCCGTAATGGAAGCCAATTTTCTATTATTCCCAATATCACCAGCGCAATAATCGCAAATGGACCTATCGGGGTAATCGCTGTTAAAACAACACCTAACGCTACTATTAACCTAAAATTAGGAAACCTTTTTTGCAGAAGATGCATCACAATTCCAAAGCCGGAAGCGAACAAAAGTATTACACAGGCAACTAAAACATTCCATGCCGCAATTTCAAGAATTTCGATTCCCGACATTCTGAATAAATAAACAGCGGCTACTGAACAAACAAAAACTAAAATTGTTTTAGGCGGAACAAAAAATGCGGCAAACCCGATATTTGACGCTGATTTTTCATACCTGTACCTGAACCTTGGGAAAAAGCTTATCATGAAAAGAGTTACTTGACTGTTCAAAAAGAGCAAAAACAACATTGCAAAAAAAGCCCCTCCGCGTAAATATACAGACCTAAGCATTTCTAAAAAACTTTCCTGCGTTATAACCTGAGACATTCCATAAAAAGGGGCGCTGTAAAAAACGGCTGAAATAGCTGTTGCAATTTCATTAAAAAATATATTCCAAAGAAAAACAAAAAAGGCAAAAGCTCCAAAAAAAGACGCAAGGATAAAACGAAAAGCCATTCTGACCTTTATCTTGGAAAAAAATAAAAATAACTTGTCTTCGGTTTTATCAGTATCCATGATGTTTAATTTACGGATATATCCGTCTATAATCCACGTAAACAAAAAAAATGTCAGCGTGGTTAATAAAATGCTTATCCCAAAATTAGAGCCTGTTATATTACCTTGAACAGCCAAATGTATAAGTAAAGAAACAATTAAATTTGTAACTGATACAGCGGCAAAAACCAGCCATAAAGAACCCACAACAAACATTGCATACCCAATCGGAGCCATGTATAGAAACGGTAAAATACCCGCCCTCATCATGATCATACTCATCGCAATAGCAGCAGCAATTACAATCAGAGAATTTTTATCAGCGTTATTAAACCGTTCCTTTAACGTTGGAACATTCTTTTGAAAAAACTGATCTGATTCTGTTTTTTCCCCGGCTCCATCATTTTCATCATGAATCATAACAATGTTTTATCCGGCAACGTATGGAAGAAGCGCAATACTCCGGCTTTGCTTAATCGCTAAAGCCAAAGCACGTTGATGTTTAGCGCAAGTTCCTGTTATTCTCCTTGGAAGAATTTTTCCTCTCTCTGTTATAAAACGTCTTAATGTATCCGCTTCTTTGTAGTCTATCTTTAACTTTTGTGCGCAGAATTTACAAATTTTCTTTTTGTAGAAAACTTTAGCGCCTTTCCCGCCGCGACCGCGATCATCGCCGTCACGATCTTCCATATCCATACCACGATCATGACGTGAAGGATTTTCGTTACCTAAATATTTATCATCAGACATATAAATCTCCTTGTTATTTAAAATATTAATTCGTTATTAAAACGGAATATCATCGGTAAAGCTATCGCTCTTTGGCTGACTGAATGTATTTTCAACCATTTGAGCGCCTGTACTCTGATTGTTGTTGCGTTCTCCGGAAAATTGTCCGCTGCCGCCGCTGCCGCCCAAAAGTTGAATGTAATTTGCAACTATTTCTATTTTGGAACGGTTTTGTCCATCTTGCTGCCAGCGATCCTGACGGAGTTCCCCATCAACACCAATCATTTTACCTTTTACAAGATATGTTTGAAGGGATTCACCTTGCTTACCCCACAATACAATATCAAAAAAATTCGCTTCGTCTTCCCATTGCTCGCCCACTTTTTTCCGTCGGTTTACAGCAATGGAAAACTTGCAAACTGCCTGCCCTCCTGTCGTGTATTTTAACTCGGCATCTCTTGTTAAACGCCCGATTAAAACAACACGATTCAAATCTGCCATACAGGCCTCCTATTCCTCAATTCGTACAAAGAGAAATTTAAGAAGATTGGCGTTGAGCTTAAAAATACGATCAAGAACGGTAATTTTCGCCGGATCGGATTTGACTACCAGAAGTACGTATCTTCCCATTTTTCGTTTTTTGATTTCATAGGCGAGAGTTTTATCCCCGAGTTCATCGGTTTTTTCAATCTCGACTCCGTTAGCGGAAAGGTCGGAAAATAATTGTTCCCGCCCAGCCTTGTGTTGGTCTTCTTCCATCGGAAAAATAACCGTAAGTTCATATCGGCGCATAGTTCCTCCTTATGGCCTTATGCCCGGCGTTTTGCCGGAAAAGAGGTTTAAGTTTCGCTATGGAAACTTTATCGTATTATAGCAATTATTTAAAATTGTGACAAGTGAGGTTTTACCAAAAACTGAAGTTTTGGGACAGCCTCATGTATAACTTTTTCCCGGCATTTTACCAATCGCCTACAAAAAGAATTTCCGGCTCTAATGTAAATCCTGAAGCCTTTTTAACTTTTTCGGAAATTTCTTGAACGAGTGTTCTAATATCAGCGGCAGACGCATTACCTGTATTTACGATGAAATTCCCGTGAAACGGCGCAACTTGAGCGCCACCTATCGATAGGCCTTTTAACCCAAGTTCGTCAATTATTTGCCCTGTAGGTTTGCCAAATTCAATATTGTTTTTAAAAGCGGATCCGGCGCTTGGGAAAAGATAATGCCCTTTATCCATCCTGTCTTTTTTGTTTTTTTCCATTTGGGCAAGGATTTGGCCTTTATTTCCATTGTTTAATTTGAAAGCGGCATTTAAAATCAAACAATCCATGTTTTGAAAAGGACTTTTTTTGTACCCAAACCCCGTTAAATCCTCGATTTTAAATTTTTTGATCCCAGCTACACCTTGCTCTCTTGAGATAATTTCCGCTCCGCTCAGAACATCAGAGATTTCACTGCCATAACAGCGGGCATTCATCCATAACGCTCCGCCAATTGTTCCGGGCATTCCGGAAAAAAATTCTAAACCGCTTAAATTAAAATCAGCAGCTATAAGGGCTGCCTCATCCATAGTTGTTCCGCTTCTGAAAACAAGTTCATTTTTTGCGTCAAAACTGCGGATACTTTTTCCTTTCCATTCAGTCATATCAAATACAATGCCGCGTATCCCTTTATCGGAGGCAACGACATTTGCTCCGCCGCCTAAAATAAAAATTGGAATACCTGCGTCTTTGCAGCAATTAAAAAAATCAACTAAAAATGAAACAAATAATTCTTCGGAAGCAGATTCACCAACCTGAGGTTTAGGGCACACCCAACAATCCGCCGTACCGCCAACCTTAAATGTTGTATGCTCTTTCATCGACTCGCAAAAGCGAACATCAACTTTACAAAAATTCTTGTTAAAACTTTTATCAATAATTTCAAGAATAGTTTCTTTATTCATTATTCTTTGCCCATTTAAGCTTCTTCTTCGGGAATTTCTATGCCAAGCTGATCTGCAATTCGCCTCGCCTTGCGGGAAATGCCTTCATTGCGATCTCTTGCCAAAGTGACTATGTGCCCTTCAAGACTTGTAAGGTTGTTGTTAGCCGCCATGTCAAGAGCGAAAAGCCTTTCCATGATTGTTCCTTCAAGCATAAAACGAGTGGCAATGTTTTCAATTTCACTTGTATCGCCGTCAATAACAGTTTCGCCGACAACTCTTAAAAAACCATTGTAAAGATTAGTATGATTTCTGCGTCTCGCCTCGTCGAGTTCAATGATTAACTGAGCAAAATTTCTTCCGCCGGTGTTTTTTGTATACATATCAACAGCAAGTATTCTGACACGATCCGGGTTTCTTCGTTCCGAAAAAAGATTGTTAAGCACTTCGTTCGCTTCTTCAGTGGCGATAGCTCCAAGCGCACGAATCGCCTCATCTCTTACAGCCGGAACATCATCACGTTCCGCACGGAATCTTAAAAACGGAACAGCCGCTTCCAGCTTGCGATCACGGCTGGCTCGGGCGGCGGCGATACGAGTTCGATAAAAAGAATCTCTGAACGCATCCAAAATAGCTCTGTCTACAGCTTCGCCGGAAAAAGGACCTAAAGCCTCAACCGCAGTCGACCGTACATTCGGGTTATCTGTTGTTACGTTGCTGAGGATCGCATCAAGACCGTCTTCATCTCCGATTCTCGCTAATGCGCTTACCGCCGCCATTCTCAACGGAAACCGTTCATCTGTGTTTGCCGCTATATCAATTAAAAGCGGGACTCCTTTGGAAGAGCCGGTTTCTCCAATGGCGTTTATTATTACAGACAGGTTGTCAGCGCCCGGATCACGGTATATATAAAAATCTACTAGGAATTCCGCTACTTCATCGGCAATCTCGCTGTCGCCGGAACTCGCTCTGCCAAGGTTGCGAAAACCGCTGTTTAAAAAACGCCTTTCTTCTGTATCAAGCAATTCCATTAAAACCGGGACAGCATCCACAATCCTTAGCTGCCCCAGATAATCCATAGCGGAAAAAATCGTTTCATTGGTTTCATCATCACGTTCGACAATCGCCCTCATTGCGCGATCCTCAAGCCCGCCTCTTCCACGTTCCCCGAAAAATCCAAATACGCTGGTTAGAATACGCTGATTTCTAGTGTTTTCAACCAGTGCGATAATTTCATCATCAAGAAAATCGACATTCTCAGCTCTTAACATTTGAATGAGATTGGCTATTTCCGCTTCAGTACCAAACTTGATTATGTCACGGCGAGCGGATTCTGTGTCTTGCTGTGCAAACGCAAAAGAAACGTTTAGTATCAAAAATAATATTAAAATCTTACCCTTCATGATTTCCTCCATTTGCATAACGGGACAAAAACTCTCTCTTAAAATCGATAAAACGATTTTGTTCTATGGCGCAACGGGCGTTTGTTACCAAGTCATTTATAAAATATAAATTATGGTAACTTGCCAGCATTGAATAAAGTATCTCTTTTGTCTTGAACAAGTGGCGCAAGTAGGCACGAGAGTACTCTTTACAAACTTTACAACCACACTCTTTATCTATCGGCGAAAAATCCAGTCGATTTTCGGTCTTTTTTAACGAAAGAGCGCCTTCACGGGTATAAACACGGCCGTTTCTGGCTTCTCTGGTATGAATTACACAATCGAACATATCGATACCATGTTCAATGGCGCTTAAAACATACTCAGGAGTGCCGATTCCCATTGCATAACGAGGCTTTTCTTCGGGCAAAAGCGCGGCTGTTGCCGCAATAGTTTCATGAAAAAGCTCAGACGGTTCTCCTACAGAAAGACCGCCGATGGCGATACCCGGCGTATCGGCTTCTATGCATATTTCAGCGCTTTTTTTACGAAGATCAGGGAAAAAATTGCCCTGCACAATACTAAAAAGCTTTCCGTTATATCCTTTAGAGGTAGAGTCTTCCCAAGTTTTTTTAGCTCTTGTCAGCCATTGAGCAGTTATATCGAGGGCTTTTTCGGCTTCTTTGCGTGAAGCTCCATGATGAGAGCAATAATCCAATTGCATTTGAATGTCACTCCCAAGCAAAACCTGAATCTCTACCGCTTTTTCCGGCGTTAAAAAATGCCTTGAGCCGTCGATGTGGGATTGAAACTTCGCCCCTTCATAAGTAATTTTGCGTAACGCTGAAAGTGAAAAAACCTGAAAGCCGCCGGAGTCTGTTAAAATATTGCGATCCCAATTCATAAACTTATGAAGAGAGCCTGCTTTTTCTATTACTTCCTCACCCGGCCTTAAATACAAATGATATGTGTTCGCTAAAATTATGTTAAAACCAATTTCTTTTAAATCATTTATAGTTATAGCTTTTACAGAACCGTTTGTTCCGACAGGCATAAATACAGGTGTTTGTATATCTCCATGCCCAAGACGTAATACCCCGGTTCTTGCCCGGCAAGAACTATCATGTTTTGAAACTTCAAAAATCCTGCCCGTGTTTTGCGTATTATTAATTCCTGATTGTTCTTTGTTAACTGCCAAGTTAGTTGTCATTATGTTTTTGCGCTCCGTACCATAGAAAGCCCGATTACCAAAAACAGGAAAACAGGAAACCAA
>WQWD01000040.1 GCA_009785545.1 Treponema sp.
CGGAAGTTTTACTCACAATTATTTTGTTCTTTGGCTATTTAATTTTTTTGGAGATAAGGGGATTCGAACCCCTGGCCTATTGATTGCGAACCAATCGCTCTACCAACTGAGCTATATCCCCCGCAGTTTTTTCAGTGTAACAAAAAAGCAAAAGTGTGGTCAATGGTACGTTATTTACTATTTGTTTTTTTGTTCTTTTTCAGGTTAAGGAGTTTCTTTCTAAGTTTTTCGGCGATGTTAAATAACGTATAAAAAAACGGTTTATATGGATAATCCCATGTTCCCGAACGATGAATAATCTGTCCGCCAAAACCGGTTTTAAAACGATACAAACCTGCCATTGGATGATTAGGATCGTCGTTCGGCGGAATTCCAAAAAGATCGTAGTTAAGGCAGCCCAATTCTTTTGCGTCATTCATAACTCTCCATTGAAGAGCGTAGGGAGCCATCAGGTTTCGCTTTTTATTGGAAGACGCTCCATAAAGATAAGTTGTATCTTTTCCTCGAAAAAGAACTATGATTGCCGCTAAAATATCGCCTTCATGGCTGGCTGTGTATAAGCGTATTTGATTGCCGCATAATTCAAAAAGTGTTTTGTAATAATTAAAACTGTGAATCGATATACCGTCTCTTACGGCAGTTTCTTTTAAAAGATCATAAAATATTTTCAGCTCCTGAACTGTACCGCAGTTAACCTGTACGCCTTTTTTTGCGGCAAGGGAAATATTGTACCGCCATTTTGGTTTCATCGAAGAAAGTATCTCGTCACATGAAGGTAAAAGATCGACAATAACAGTATCAGGCGCTTGCACCGTAACGACGGATTTTTGAAACCCGGCAAACAATCCTTCGGCGCAATCCGTCCACGGCGGTTCAAAACGTGCAAACACCGTGTTATGTGCAAAAAATTGTTTCAGTTTTTTTGCAAGTTCCGCCATTACTTGAGGTTTTAGACTTGCCGGAAAAAACGCAGGAAGTTCGGGCCCCCACGGCACATAAGCAAATGAAAAACCAAAACCCAAGCCCAAAGAAAAACGCCGGCAAAGAACCAATAATGGAGATTTTTCCTGTTTTTCTTCGTATTGCCAATCAATCAAAAAAGCTTTTGCCGTCCAGCCGAATAGAGATTTAAAATTTCCCCACATGGCAGATTGCAAAAAGGAAGCAGAATTTTCACAAACAGAAATGTCGTGTTCGATAATGTTATTTACAAATGTAAAGCTTTCCTGCATAAAAGTTATCTAGTTAACTTTTCCATTTGATACAATTGCAGTATGCACCGGGTTACCGCCTAAAAACATTTTTTCTCCGCCAAAGAAAACAGTGTTATCTTTAATCTCTAACGGATACGAAAAAAATGTATCGATGTCAATTTCCGCTAGTGACACGTCAGAATTTTCGCCTTCGAAATTTTCGCCGACAGAATCTTCGCCTTCGGGTAAAAACCTTGTTCCTGTAGGACAATCTCCCGCATTAAGAACCTCACAACGTTCCGCAGGTTTGCCTTCTTCGTCAACGCCATTGTTATCGCCAGCGGCAAGGAGCATCCCTCTCGACTCAATACCACGTAACTTTGCGGGTTTTAAATTGTAAGCAACAATTATTTTTTTGCCAAGAAGTTCTTCCTCTGTGTAAAATCCTACCAAGCCGGAAACAATTTGCCTCTCTTCTCGAACACCTGTTACGCCTTCCCCTACTTCAAGATTGATAACATAAAGCTTGTCAGCTTTTGGGTGTTTTTCAACCTTTTCAATTTTGGCAGCACGTAAATCAACAACGGCGGAAAATTGTTTGGGAGCTTCTGTTTCTGTTGAGTCTGAAGTTTCCTGTCGTTCTTTTTGTGTTCCCGAATAACGTTCTCTTAGTGTTTTTACATGGTCATCTTCGAGTTTGGCAAAAAGCACTTCACTTGTTATCTGAACATCGCCTATGCCTTCCGATTTTCCGATGTCTTTCCAAAACAGATTTTCTCCGTGTTTCAAACCAAGAAATGAAGCGATTTTTGCCGCTGACTGCGGCAGGTAAGGTTCGATTAAAACCGAAAGATCCCGAACGATGTAAACAAGATCGCGAATTACCGACTTTCCTTTTTGGGGATCTTCATTGCGAAGACGCCAAGGTTCGTTATCCTGAAAGTATTTATTGGCATAAGAAGAAAGTTCGAATATTTCCCTGAAAGCGTCTCTTAATTCCGCCCTGTCAAGTTTTTCTGTGATTGATTTTTCACGGCTTGAAACTTCTTTCCAAAAAACAGGATCGCTCTCGCCATCGGGGATTTTTCCATCATAATAGCGCGTAACGAAGGACATGGTACGATTTACAAGATTGCCAAGATTGCCGATCAGTTCCCCGTTTGTTTTTTCCCTGAAATCATCCCATACAAACATAGTATCGGATTTTTCGGGACGATTATAAAAAATATAAAAACGCCAGACATCGGCGGGTATTCCAGTTTCCATCGCATCTGTTCCAAATACGCCGACACCTCTGGACTTGGAAAATTTGCTGTTTTCATAATT
The DNA here is from genome assembly GCA_009785545.1 of Treponema sp. Classification (GTDB taxonomy): domain Bacteria; phylum Spirochaetota; class Spirochaetia; order Treponematales; family Breznakiellaceae; genus WQXQ01. The sequence continues at coordinate 2,520 of WQWD01000040.1, forward strand.
GAGATATTCAGAGCTGGACATATGGTGCAGCATTGTCCAATTATCACCGCTTCCCAAAAGGCTTGACGGAAAAATCACTGTATGAAACGGAATGTTATCCTTGCCAATAAATTGGAATAATTCGGTTTCATTCGGGCTTTTCCACCAGTAATTAACAAATTCACGCCAATCCGAAAAAGACCTGCCGCAGAAGTCCCTGCCGGTTATTTCTTCACCTAACGCTCCTGTTATGGAAATATAACCAATCGGAGCGTCAAACCATACATAAAAAACTTTATTTTCATAACCGGCTTTAGGAACGGGAATTCCCCATTTTAAATCCCTTGTAATCGCACGCTCTTTTAAACCGTCACGAATCCAGCCTTGAGTCATCTGTACCGCATTATGCGCCCAAAAACCTTCGACAGAAGCTGTCTTTATCCAATTTTCCAATTTTTCTTTAATTGCGGGAAGGTCTATGTAAAGATGATTTGTTTTTCGAGGAGAAGGCGTACTCCCGCAGGAAGCGCACTGAGGTTCTCTTAAATCGGCAGGGTCAAGGAGTTTTCCGCACGATTCGCATTGATCGCCCCGAGCTTCCGTACCGCCGCACGCAGGACAAGTGCCACGGATAAAACGGTCGGCAAGAAATTTATCACACTTTGCACAAAAAAATTGCTCGATAGTTTTTTCACAAATAAAACCCGCTTTATCAAGTTTTAAAAATATGTCTTGAGCTGTTTCCGTATGAATATCAGTTGACGTACGGCCGAATTTATCAAATGCGATATTAAACCATTTGTAAATATCAGCATGGATAACGTGATAACGGCCGCATAATTCTTTGGGCGTTACGCCTTCTTCCATTGCTTTGGTTTCTGTAGCAGTACCGTATTCATCGGTTCCGCAAACATAAAGAGTTTCGTAACCATAAAGTCTGCAAAAACGGGCAAAAGCGTCCGCCGAAAGCACCTGAATAAGATTGCCAAGATGGGGAACATTGTTCACATAAGGCAGAGCCGAAGTAATTAATCGTTTTTTCATGATTGATATACTATAATTTTAATGAGAAAACTTCAAGCTAAAGTCACTTGACCAGCTCTCTCTGGCTTTTATGTATGCAGAAAAAATCGGCAGTATCTTTGTTGCCTGATACAATTCATTTTTGAATGACGGACTAAGAAAAACAGAAAAAGTATTACCAGAAGAAAGCAAAAGCTGAACTTCGTTTTTTACATCAAGTATTTTTAATCCGGAAATATTATTATATTGACGATCATAATGGATATTTTTTCCGCTTGGATCATCAGAATAAAATCTGACTAATTCATCGCCAATTCCGGCAAATGAAAAAATAATTTCGGGAATAAACAGGAATTTTAAAGGTTCATTCCCTGTGTTTTTTAAAGTATAAGAAACGCTTATTGTATCTTTTTTTATTGCATAACATTTATTTACTTCGATATTACCAAAAACCATTTCATCGCCGGAGGCTGCCAGTTTAAAGCATAATTTTCCTTTTTTATTTTGCTCGATGGCTTCGTATTGCTCGTTAAAACATAAACGGTTATTATTACTGTCTGTCCACATACTCGGTTGTTTTGAATCAACAGGAACCATTAAATCATTAAAAGCTGTACATCGTATTCCGCCGGAATCAGAACCGCAGTCAAGGTAATTCCATTCCTTTGGCAGGTAATCTAGCTCGAATATACTTCCGCCTTTTTGCTGAATATAACAATTTATCAGAGAATCCTGAAAAAGAAATTCTTTAATGCCGTCAAAATCAAAATCATATTGAACAAAAGAAGATACAGGTTTTTCTTTTTCTCTTGTCAGTTTTTCCGCACGCAATAAAGAACTGTAGGCCGCTTTACGGAATTCGCTTCGCAAATATCCGTTACCGGGAGAAAACAGCAATGAATCCTGCGCTTTCCAGAGTTCTTCCCTTGCGTTTTGCTTGCGGGATTTATCCCCTTTTAACTGATTGATTAAAACATTTGTTAAAATCATTTTAGAATACAAATTGTTAACTTCATCATGATCGATTAAAAATCTGCGGGGCGAAAAATCTTTGTCATAAGCCGAAGAATTGGGAAAACTGGCTTTTCCGTACGCCTTTACAGTTTTTATTATCTTTGAAGGCAACGTAGTTTCAAGCAATTTTTCTGAAAGTGATATTTCCTCAAAAAAACGATTCCACGCTGTATCCGGCGCTTCCTCAGGAGATGAGGCAACCTTTTCCGGGAATACACAAATTATTTTTTCGTTAGGTGAATAACGATTAGAAGAAGATTTAAATTCTTTCTCGACTTTTTTATGCAGTTCATTAAATACATGAGAAAAACTTTTTTCCGCCAGTTCCTTTTCGACAGATAACGCTGTTGGAAAAACAACAATAAGTTTTCCCTGATCTTCCGTAATACAGGGGGAATAAAGAGAGGCTCCTTTCATACCTGCCTGTAAAAATTGCTCCTGTGAAAGAAATGTATAAGTCATATCACTTGCGCAAAGCGCATTTGCCATTGGCTGTTCCCACACCATGCCGGGAAGCCAACAGCCCTGAGGACGTTTGCCGTAATGTTTCCGCAGGTAGGTTGTCATCAATTCAATTTGACCGATCCTGTCGTGCAAAGGAATCAACGGAAATACAGGTTCATAAAAGCCTCCGCCAAGTATTTCCGCCTGTTTTCTGTTAATCATATCCTCAATAAGCATAAAAAAACCGGGGTGTGTTCTTTCTACCCAATAAAGTAAAACCCCGGAATAATGCAAAACGGCATGAATATTCGAGTAACGGTACAGATTAGAAACAAAAGGGCGCATTCTGGTTTCGTAAATATATTCAAATTCCTTCTCTGAAGCGCTTGAAGGAACATGAGCATGAGAACCTATAATCAGGCTTATTTTGCTTTGATTTGCTTTTTTTTCTTCTTTCACTAACTGCCGATCATCCTGAATAAAACAAGCGATGCCGATGTAAAAATAAGGGATAACATCCCCATTGTAATAAGAACCAAAGGTTTACCTCGCAGAAAAACAGGAACTGCTTCCAAAGCCGCTCTTTTTCGAATTTCAAAAACAGCAAAATTAACCAAAAAAATTCCTGATGTAAACCCCAAAGATAACACTACAACCTGTAGAAAATTATTTGCTAAAACCATGCACAAAAACAATGCGACAGCGGCTATACCGCCGGAAAAACGCAAGTCTCCGTTTTCTTTATTTTCTTTTTTATAAATGTAACGGAAAACAAAATATTCAAGTCCGTCATAAAAAACGTAAGTTACAGGGAACATCAATACAAAAATAAAAAATCCGTTTACCAGATTAAAAACAACTTTTGAGAATAATAACCACAATGACACTATTGCAAGAAAAACAAGAAATGTTTTAATCAAACCTGATACTGTAAATGCGGCTTTTGATTCAACCGTTTCCTTAATACCAAGCCCGCATTGCAAAAGCAGGTTGATTGCTACAGATGAGTAAATAAACAACAATAAAAGCGGCATTTGGTTCATTTGTCTTCTCCGGGATTAATTCTGTCTTTGCCGTATTGGTACAAACATATTATATAACCTAAAACAAATAGAGCGCCGGCAGAAGACGCAAAAATCCGAATCGGGAAAAAATCAGTCTGCCTAAAATTAATTATGGTTATCATCCCATGAGAAGAGCCGGGAATTGACAACGTACCATAAGCCAAAGGTTCTCTTATTATTGCAAAAGCAATCAGCAAAACAGCCAAAGATACAGCCTGAGATACAGTATCGGAAACATGTTCAAAATAATCCGCATTAATTTTTTGACTTTGTAATTGAATTTTTTCTACAATTCCGGAGCAAGCGCAGAACAAGGGAACCAACAGGAGAAGCAAAAAAGTTTCAAACGCCGCAAATGGGCACAACAACCAGAACATGAAAAGATAAATTGTACCAAAAAAAGCGGACAAACAAGTATAGACAGATTTCCTTCCTTTTGCGGGGAAAAATTTATCCTTGCCTACAGATACAAAAAAAGCGTATGAAAAAGCTGAAAGTCCAAATACCCAAAGCAGACTTCCGGCAACAGTGATTGCCCAGGATAAACGAGCGGAAGCCATAATTAAAAGTCCGGCTCCGGTTAATCCGCCAAGAGGAGAAAGAGAACCCCAAAAAGAATATTGGCTATTTATGCTCATTGTCTATTTCCTTCTATTCTTGTAATATACATCTGCAAAACACTTTCGGGCAATCCGTCGAAAATAACGGCAGCGTGAGCGCTTAACGGAATTACCTCGTTTACTCTTCCGTAATCTGATAATATCGCGCCAAACGGAACCATTATTCCGTCCTGAAAAACGCCGAATACAAACATAATATCTGTTGAGTTATGCATAGAATACCAAAAACCAAAAAGGTTTGAAGCAGTTTCCGCAAACCCGCTTCGGAGCGGCGATGAAAGCCGGCGAGGATCATTATTGCTGATTAACACATTATTAACTGTTCGTAAAACATAATTTGACTGCAAATTTTGCGTAACGATCCACAACAAGGATATAAGCAGTAATAACCCGGCAATCCATGCAAAAATGAGTGCTTTATCTTTTAAATTAGCGGTATTATTCATAAAGGTTTCTCCATGAAATTGCCGTGATTGTTACGTTTTAAAAAGAATTTATTTTCTATAAAGCGGATTAGCGGTATAAAACAATTTACAATTGCTAAAGCGATAAACCCTCCGTAAAATTCCGAACCCCAATAACGTAAAAACCATGTCAGCACTGCGGCAGCTATTACAGAGAACAAAATTCCCGGCATTAATTTTGCACTGCTTGAAGGTTCGGCAGCAAGGATAAAAGCGATAATGATTGTTCCGCCGGAAAAAAATCCATAAAGCACATCTCCGGCTCCAAAAACACCAGACAGATCCCCGGCTATGCGGATAAGAAAACCATAAACGCCAAGGAAAACAAGTGGTATCCATCCACGATTAATTCCCATAGCAGTAATAACAATTGTACCTATTAGAAGAGCAAAAAGCCCTCTGTCCGCTATCATACCGGGATTATTATTAAAAAGCAGATTTATATATCCTTGCGGCAACTGTATTCCGCCAATAGAAAATATTGTGTTATTAAGGAATTCCGTAACAGAATTATCAATCGCTGTGACATCAGGCGAGATGATCATTTCTGATATTGATGCCTGTTCCAACATATCAGAAAAAACCGAAGGCCATGAAAAACGAATAAAAAGCCAGCCGCCAAGCGCCGGGTTAAGCCAATTGGAACCAAGCCCGCCAAAACTGTACTTTACAACAACAATAGCGAACAGACATCCAAATACTGCATAAATCGGATGAATTTGATTTGGAAGCATCATCACAAGAATCAGCGCAGTTGCAACAGCGCTTCCGTCTTTTATTTTTTCGATTCCATAGTTTCGCCTTGTCAGCAAATATTCTGTTAATACGGCAAAAAATACAGAAAACAAAGCAATAACAAGAGAGTCTCCCCCGTCACCGAAGGCCGACTGAAGTACACAAAAAAATGCGCAAGCAGCAATCAACCACATTCTGCCGACACTGGAACAGGAAATATTGATCTGCGGCTTTTGCAAAAACAAAATTTTTCGTTCAGCCAATTGAAGCCTCCAGTTTTTTCTCTAAAATAGTTTCTGATAACGACAAAGATGACGGACAGACAATTTTGCAGCAGCCGCATCCGTGGCAGCCTGTCACGGAAACATTTTCAACAGCAAATGTTTTTAACTGCTTAAAAATATGCTGAGGATCCAGCCCAACCGGGCACACTGCACTGCACTCGCCGCAATTTATGCAATTTTGCGGCTTATGAGCCGAGACTTGCGATTTTGTCATAGCAACAATTGCGTAACATGATTTGCCGACCGGCTCATCAAGGTACTTCACTTCTCTGCCCGACAAAGGAGAACCTGTAATTACTTGTTCAAGCTTGTTTACAAAACCTTCGCATTGTTCAATTACTTCGCCGATTTGGGTTCCTATCCTTACTCTCATTATTCGAGGTTTTTTTATCGCCGAGCCGCCGACAGCTACAAAACGCTCCAATACAGGTTTGTTATGCACGACTGCGTCATAAGCGGCGGCAAGAACAGCAGGCCCCAGAATTAAAACCGAACCTAAATCAACATTTTCTTTTTTCCCGTAGGCACGAAGAGTCAGTTCCAGCTCTCTGTTATTTCTCTGAGGATAACGAGAACCTGTCAAAACAAGCGAAGACGGAATCTCCAATTTTTGAGCGGCGGAGAGCAGAGAAAGCCCCAAGTCTTTTTCACGATGAGAAACAGCAAAAATAATCTGAGATGTTTTTACACAAGCTTTGGCAACAATACCTGCGCCTTCAACGACAGCATTCATTCTGGTTTTGCAAAGAGCATAATCGGCAGCCAGCCAAGGATCATCAAAAACGCACCTGACAACTAAAGTTATCTTGTCTTTTTTTCTGTTAGCTGAAACCATTTCGGAAAGAGGCCTTTCCGGGCTTTCCATTTCAACAATCCCATGATCGTAAAAAATCCTTTGCAAATCGTAAGAGCTGACTCCTTTCCATTGGTAAATTTCTTCTCTTCTGCCTAATCTTTCAAAAGCGCCTTCCATTTTGATCACAAAGGCGCTATTTTCCAAATCATCGGTATCTCTCCATGACACTTTGCGAATAACCTTGCCGGGTACTGCCGCATGAACATTTACCCCTGAGACGCCGGAAGCTCTGCCTATCAACATACCTTCCCGAACATGATCTCCAACTGAAACAATGGGATAAGCTTTCATGAAGCTATTTTCAAGAACAACAACAGATAGCGGCGGCAAAAAAGCGTCTTCCACATCAGCTTTAAACGGCGCTGTAGGATCGTCATATTGAAGCCCGCCTCTGGGAAAAGAATATATTTTCATAGTTTACGCATCCTTTCGGGACTCCCATCCGATGTTATTTTGACGCGCTGTTCCTTTCTGGCCGCGTTTTTGATTTCTGTCATTATACAACAATGCTTTATTCCAGTTAATACCCATAAAACGAATTTTCCCGGAGGTTATCCTATAGCCGGAAAAATCAGCGTGTACAAAGTGTTCGTTTGCTTTTTTAACAAGAAAACTTGCAAGAAAAAAGAGCGGCAATAATAACAATGACAAATTATCTAAAAATATATTATCAGGTCTATTGTTAACTGTATATTGCTCTATTCCATGAAAAAATTCGATTAAATTTCTTAATTGAGAAGGAAACGGAGGAAAAATCGTCAGATCAATAGCTTGATTAACAGGCGTTATTCTCAAAACAGGAAACCCGTCCGCATCAAAAACAAAACTATAAAAGCCGCCGGATGTTCCGCCGGGTGTGAGTCCTAATTGGCGGGTAGAAAAAGAAGCCTGAAATTCTAAATGATTATAATAATCCTGTTCGTTAATATTAAAATAAAAATTTTCATTTGAAACAGGAGAGTCAGACATGAGCGGATAAAAGACGGTTGTTAAAACAGCGGCAAAGGCAAATGGAAGGACATATTTTGGATACGAAAAATCAGGAGAACGGCGTTTTTTTATCATTATAGGGTTAAAACGTTTGTGTTTGCCGTCTGTAAATTGTATTTTCAAAGAAAAGAAAAATACCAAAAAAGCGCAGGTAAAAATCAGCAATAAAAATAAAATTCTTACTTGAAAAAAAACAATTAAACCGGCAAAAGCAGCCGCAAAAATCGGAATAAACACAAGGTAATACCAATATGGTTTGAGCCATTGAAAATCTCTCTTGCCAAGAGAATCTTTCTGTCCAAAATAATCGGCAAGCGGATCTTTAATCAGTATAAAAAACGCAAATAAAAGAGCTGTACTGATAATCCCCGAATGTCCAAAAAAAGCAAGAGACGAAAAAATCGGAAGCAGCAGCGCCAATTTAAAAACACTAACAGAAGATACCTTGCGGTTGTGTTTGCGTTTCGCATAACAAATTACAAGAAAACCAATAGAAGCCAGCGCATACATAATAAAAAACAGAAACACAGGGCGGCCAACCCCGAAATAATCAACATAAAAAGGAATACCTTCAAAAAGCGAAACAAACTGTCTGTCGAGTGACGTTGGGTTCCAATTATCATATTTAAGAGGTATGAAAACATATCTTCTGCCGTCTCTGATAAAAATATCTCTTAATTTTTCGGCAAATCCGTCATTGCGAGGATCAAAATAGAGAATCCTGTCAAAAAACATAAACAGCGGAACTTTTTCCAGATACTCAAAATTATCAAGCATTACCCAAAGTGAAGATTCAGAAACCGGCTCATGGGCAAATTTTCTAACATCGGGAAAAAGAGAAGAAAGCATTTTGTAATCGGTAGAAACATCGGTTGAAAGTACAGCGTATCCGCCCCTGAGTTCGCCGCTGACCATAGAACGAGCGATAAAAAAAAGCCCTGTTGATACCAACAGCGTGATCAGCAAAAGCAAAAAAGAGCGAAAAGTTGACATAAGGTTTGCCTAGAGCAGGAAGAAAACGACCGTGATTAATATGCCCAAACAGGAACCCGCCAGCACTTCCAGCGGAGTATGACCCTGAACCTCTTTGACAAAACGATATTCCTGCCCGCTTATTTTTGAAACTTGTTTGCCAAGGTTGTTTAGTGTTTTTGCTTGTATCCCGGCAGCCCGCCTGACACCCACTGCGTCACGAAGAACTACCATCGCAAAAATAAGAGCGACAACAAAATAAGTAGAATCTATGCCTTCCTTAATTCCTGTAGCTGTTACAAGAGCACATACGACAGAAGAATGGCTCGAAGGCATTCCTCCAGTACGCCAAAGCATAATTTCAAGAGCGTTATTAAACTTCTTTCTGGCTTTACCGTTTATCAGATAAAAAATCATTTTAATAAATTGCGCTATCAAAAAACTGAAAAAAGTAGATAAAAATATTTTATTCTCAAATAAAGACCTAATATTTTCGAATAAAGGATTAACAATTTCTGCGTCAGTCATTGTCTTATGGTCTATAAAAATGACGGGTTTGTCAAGATACACTCCCTATGCTAAATTGACATATATGGAACTAACAACAGGCGAAAACGATAAAGGCCGCAGACTGGACAAAATACTGCGGAAAGCCCTGCCCGATCACCCTTTGGCGCTGATACATCGGCTTTTACGGCGTAGAAAAGTGCTGGTTAACGGAAAACCCGCTAAAGCCGATGACCGTATAGATTGTAACGTAAAAATAACTATTCTTTCCCTGAAAGAAAACCCATCGCCTTTGCAACAACAATTGCCTCTGCGGCAGCACTTGCCCGTGCGGCAGCAGCTGCAGATCATTTGGGAAGGCGAAGGGCTTATCGCCATAAATAAACCTTCAGGGCTGGCGGTTCATGGCCCCGACAGCCTTGATACTTTGGTGGGTTCTTATCTGATCGGAAAAATAAGTAAATCATTGTCTTTTAAGCCTGGCCCTCTTCATCGGCTTGATAAACCCTCAAGCGGGATTGTTGTTTTTTCTACCAGTTTAGAAGGCGCACATATTTTTAGCCTGGCAATGCGGCAGCGAAAAATACAAAAAACCTATTTAGCCATCGTCAAAGGTATAGTGAAAAAAGAAGAAATCTGGCATGACGAACTTGTCCGTGACAAGGCAAGAAAAAAAACATTTCTAACAACTGAAAATAACTCCAAAGACGCAAAACACGCAATTACCAAAGTGATACCGTTGGCTTCCAAAAACGGTTTTAGCCTTATTCAAGTGGAAATAACCACTGGGAGAACACACCAAATACGCACCCAAGCCGCCGCACACGGATACCCACTTTTAGGAGACGTTAAATACGGAGGAATGGGCAATGATCAGCGAATGACAAGTTATAAAAGCGCCTCTTTGCGGCAGAAAACACAATTTTACTTGCACGCATGGAGGCTAACCTTTTTGGGGCAATTAATCGAGGCGCAAATTCCCGATGAATTTAGCAAAAAACTTGCAGAATTGGGGCTTGCCGATTAAGGCATTAATCAGCCTGAGTATCCTGCACCGGGGGTACCGGGTCTTCAAAGAAGATGTCATCTTGCCTTAGTATTGGATTCAGTTCTTCATCAATCCAGTTATCGATACGAAGTTCATCTCCAGCAGCACCTCTTATGGTTCCCATAACATCGGGTA
>WQWD01000041.1 GCA_009785545.1 Treponema sp.
CCCAATTGAATGATTAACATCAGTACTGCCGCCGCAAACGCTGTTTTTGATTTGTAGTTTTTCATACATATATTACGGGGTGAATATGCGTGGCGCTTTACCGAAAATGAGATTTTTTACATATTTGAGGCTGTCCCAAAACTTCAGTTTTGAGACAGTCTGCTCTACGTCACCAAGCTATTCTAATATATGTTCTCATTATTTTGCATTTATTAACTTCCCACATAGGATGTTTTTGAATTTAATTTTCTTCCTATGTGGGAAGTTTTTATTATCGTATACGATTTCGTTTACTCTACGATAAGCTTCCCGAATAGGCACTTTTTAGACAGGCTTGGCTAATTCAAGAATCATCATCTTTTGATTCATAGAAATAATCAATTTGTTTTATTATATCTGTTTTTGGTATTGATTGCGAATCAAAGGTTAGACGCCGTTCAAGACGTTCTTTTGCTTCTTGCATTATCGCATTTATTTTTTTCTCAAATTCCTCTTTGGAAGGCATAACTGTCCAAAATTCAGCAACAGCGATGCCGGATTTATCCATTTCTAATAATTCCAATTGTCCGCAATTTGCTCTTGGACAAAGTATTAATCCTATCGGCTCGTTTTCGTCAGGCTGCCGTTCGTATTTGTTAAGCCATTTTAAATAAAATTCCATTTGCCCTTTGAATGCGGGTCTAAATTTTTCCAACTTAAGCTCAACTGCAACAAGTCTTTTAATTATTCGATGATAAAACAGTAAATCAAGAATCGCATCATCACCATCTACAGTCATACGCTTTTGCCGTTCTACAAATGTGAAACCATGTCCAAATTCTAAAATGAACGCTTCAAGTTCGCAGAGTATTGCTTTTTCTAAATCAGCTTCGAGAAAATTTTCTTTCAATCCCAAAGTATCAAGTAGATAAGGGTCTTTAAACACATTGAAAGGCACAGTTGATTTTTCTGTTAATTGAGAATTTGCAATTTCGCGGCGTTCATAGGCTTTCCTTGATATTTGATACCGTAAATCACGTATTCCTAAATTACGATCCACAGCATCTTTTGCGTAATATAATCTTGCTTTTTCACTTTTTAGCGGTATAATTTCGATAAAATGAGACCAGCTTAATTGTTGCGACAGTGTCGCAACAATTTCAATATCAGGAAAAACTACAGCAAATTTAATCATACGGGTTATTTTTGTATATTCATAACCATTTCCATATTTTATCAATAAAAGTTGTGACAGCTTCGCAACAATCTGCTTCCCGTATTCTGCGCGTTCACCTCCAAGTAAAACAGAGCCAATGTATTGCCCTATCTCCCAATACATAAGTGTTACTTCTTGATTTACCGATGAGTATGCGCGAGCCTTGCGGTTTTCTATTATTTGGGAAACACGCTTGAAGAGTTGGTTTTCGTCTATTTGTAGAGTCGTTGGTGTTAGTTCGTTTTTTGGTTTCTTTTTTGCCATGTTAGCTTATTGTACTCCTTTTTTGGGGATTATGTGAGAAGATTTCTCGCGGAGACGCTGAGAACGCAGAGGGGAATTTGTAGAATTCATATTTATTTTTTGCTTCTTTGAATTCGTAGTGTTCGCCTTCGGTGGCTTTTAGGAGTTCTTCGATTGTGTCGTGGTGTTTCATGGGGTTGCCTCTTTGAGGGTATTGTATTGTAACATATTGTATTTTTTTACCCCCTTATAATTTCATTTAAACATATCTGAAAATAGTGTTTGTTGTTGCGGATCATGACTTTTATTTATGGTATTACGTTTTTTTTGCATATTTTCATTTTCAGAAATAATAAGTTCTTCGAGTAAAGGTTCTATTTCAGATATAATAACAGGTTCTTCTGGAGAAGGCTCACTTTCTAAAAGACTAATAGTTTTTTCTGGCGCAGGAACTACTATTTTTTCACCCATCATTTTTTCATAATGTTCCTTCCCAATTTCTAAAAAAATATTCTTAAACACTTCAAAAAGAATTGATGGTTGTATGCTAGATAATCTTTGAAAATAAATTGCATCAAATACAGAGAGTTTATGACTCTCTTCATTAAGAATCGATATAAATTCACGCCAAATCAAATAATTTTCATCGTTTTTTGATTTATTATATAAAATCCCCCATGAACTTTCACTTATTCCAATAAAATTTATAAAACTCTCTATAATTCTTCTCATTGTATTAGAAATTAAAATATTAGTTGTAGAATCTATGCTTAAATTACCTTTTAATTCTTTTAACGATTCCCATAATAGAGAATAATCATCATTAATTTTACTTTTATCTTTGTTTTCAACTGATGTAATATTTTTGCTTTTCTTAATATGAAAATGACAATAATCACTACAAATATAACTATTTCTATAATCTAATGATACTTCTTTATAAAAATAAACATTATGTGTTAATAAGAATAATTGTTCGATTTGATTAATACAGAATAGAGAATTATTTTTTTTATTCTTTTCAATTAAACTTCGTATTAATGTAGAAACTATAAATAATGATTGACTATCAAGACTTGAAACAGGATCGTCTATAACTATTATCTTCTTTTTTGTTGAATTTTGTATATTATCTGTTCCTAGGCAAAGTTGATGAAAATATAAAAATGATATGAAATTTTTTTCTCCTTCGCTTAAAGTCTTAAAAGTATTTTGTGAATCAGGAGCATTAGGACGTTTTAATTGATATTTTGACATATTATTTGATTTATCAACTTCTATAATCTCAAAACCTTCAAAGCCTGCATTTCTTAATAAATATTTAATATTATCTACTGATTCTTTGGTATTTATTGTTTGGCTATTTAATTCTTCAATTTGAAGCTTTATACCTATTATTTTCTCTTTGTATGATTCTTTTAATCGTGAAGAAATGTTTTCTATATTATTATATTTTACAACTCTTTGATCATAATTTAATATATCTGAACTAGAATTAGAAGAAATATAATTCCATATTAATTGCGTAAAGAGTTTTCTATTTTCTTCCAGTTTATTGAATGTAATATTTCCTTCATTAATAACTTCAATGATATTAGACAAATTGTTTTTACGTGTTTCTAATGATATCAAAACCATCTTTTCATTAGGCTTATTTATTTTGCTATTCATAATAATCATATTGCTATCAAATAATTCTTTTATTGTATCATATTCGCTTGAAATAATATTATCTTTGTTATAAATATTTCCGATTTCCTTTAGTCTTGATAAAAACTGCTGTGAATGTAATTTATATTCAGATAGTAGAGATTTAATTTTCTCAATTTTATTTTTATAAGTATCATCAAAGTATTTTGCAAATTGGTCTTGCAAATTCTTGTCTATTGTTTGCTTTTGACAGAATGGGCAAATATTGCTAGCGCTTTTTAAATACGCCGTGCCTTCTTCAACCCATTTACGGTTATCTAATACCTTTATTAAATTAGCGATGTCTACATCTTCATTGCCGATTATTATTTCTTCTAATAATTTATTAAGTTTACGTTCAGTATCTCTAATGTGTTTATATTTTTTTGTATCAATAGAAATTGGTATTTCTAAAATTTTATTCTCGTACAATGTTTTATACTTGATAAATAATTCATTAATTTCAAGAACCTCACTTAAACCTTCATGCAATTCTTTTCTTATTCTATTCAGATGATCTGTTTTTTTTCCTGAATGATCTAAATTAATTTTAGAGAAATTTTCAAATTTATCTCGTAAAGCCCAACATTTTTTTAATAATAATTCATGCTCATCTTTTTGTTTTTTATTTAATAAAATATTGATGCTTTCTATGGATTTAATTCTATTTTCAATATATTCAATTTGCTGATTAAGACTTTTAATTTGTTTATCAACAGCATCATTTTTTTCATTTAATGAAAATATACCATTAAGGCTATCCTTAAGAATAAAATTTGTATTTATAAATTCTTCATTAAAAACTAGAATTTGATGTTTTTGAGGATCGTATCCTATTTGCGAACAATTATTAAAATCAATTGATTTTTTATCATTCTCTAAAGTTAAATTTTGAAGATATCGAACTATAGTGGATTTTCCTGTTCCATTATATCCAAAGAAAAAATTGATTCTTTTTAATTTATCAATGGGATGGCAATTATTATCAAATGTTGCTATGTTTTTTATTAATAATGAAGAAATCATTTTACACCTAAATATATTATCATGGGATTTCCCCCACCAACTCCCGATACCTCTCCATTAACTCGGCAACAATAGCCGCCTCTGAAACATCCTTTTTAAACCCATACAGCTTCATCACAGCACGGTCAAGGGTTTGATGTGCTTTTTGCAATTCTGGTGGCATTGTAAGTGGGTCATATAAATCTGCAAGTGAGCTCTCTGGAAACAATGCTCTTGCGTCTAAAACAGCTTGAGCCAATTTTTCAATTTCAGCTTTTTGTTCCTCATTTGCATTTGACCATAAAAAATTATTATAAACAATTGTGTTTGAATAACTATAATCACTTTTCATACGCCCACAAATGGCACGCATCCAAGCCATGTGAACACTGGATGTAATAATTCCAAAATGATATAAACTGGCATTTGTTATGGTAAAAAGTTTGTTTCCTGCAATAATTTCGCTACTCAAATAACCTATTGGAATGTACTTTCTATTTTCAGATGATACAACTGGAATAGCAATATAGTCTGTTGAAGGTTGTTTAATTTCATCAAAAAGCGTTGGAGTTTCTGCCTTGTCTCTTGTAGAAGCTTTGGAACTAGCCAATCGCATTTGGCGCACTTTCTCTACCCGTTCCATAACAATAGGCATTTTTCGTAATTCAGAAGGAGACACGTTAACAAGCCAAAGGCAATGTCGTTCTAACTTGTTAATAAATTCTTCGCCCATCATAAAACGTTTAATATATTTTTGAGCTAAAGGCTCTTTTGAAATAAAATCTTTATATTCATTAGCTTCAATTATTAAATTTCCACCACATGATGGTTGACTTCCTCTACTTATAATTGGTACATCATCACATATTGGCTTTGTACGCTTTTCTATAAATACAGTTGGAGCTTCTAATAAATATTGATTTATATTTGGCTTTGTCTTAATAAAACTAAATCCAATTATAACACAATGCACCGCCGCTTTGCCTTTCGCTTCATTGCTCCATTTAAATGTTGGAATACCGAAATTAATATATATACCTTGCTCAACTAACGGTTTCCATAGAATAGTAGGTTGCTCTCCCTGAGCAATTGAATTAGTAGAAACAAATGCTGTTTTAATAAATGTATCCTTCATCATGTCAGTTGATTTCTTGTACCAAGCACAAACATAATCAAGATTTTTATTATTTGGAAAAATTAACGCCATATCGGCTTTTTGCTCTGCATTTGCATACGCATAACCCACAAATGGCGGATTCCCCAAAATATAACTCAACTCCCCCTTCGGCACAACACTTTCCCAATCAATCCGCAAAGCATTCGCAGAAACAATGGTAGCACTCTGCGTCAACGGCAGACGTGCATAATACATACCAAACTGCTCAGATACAAGCAGGTTCATTTGATGATCAATCAACCACATTCCAACTTGCGCTATTTGACAGGGAAACTCCTCACATTCAATACCGTAAAATTGCTCAACATTTACTTTAACCATCGGGGAAATATCCAACTCGCGCTGAGCGGAACTTATTTTCATTTTTAATATTTCAAGTTCTAATCTTCGCAATTCACGATAGGTGATTATCAAAAAATTACCGCAACCGCAGGCTGGGTCAAGGAACTTTAATTTGCTTATTTTGTCATGGAAAACATCTAACCCTTTTGGACTGGTTTTAATATCATCAAATTCTTTCCATAATTCATCCATGAATAATGGGTTTATCAATTTTAAAATATTTTCTTCGCTGGTATAATGCGCTCCCAATTCTCGTCTCTGATCTTTGTCCATTACGCCTTGAAACATTGCTCCGAAAATAGCAGGGGAGATTTTATTCCATTCAAAATCTAAACATTCAAAAAGCAACTGACGCATTTTTGAGTTAAATTCGGCTGTGGGTAAAGTTTGTGTAAAAAGTTTTCCGTTTATATATCGGAATTGTTTTAATTCTTCGGAAATTAGTGTACGTTTTTTTCTTGTTTCTTCGTTTAAGTTAAGAATATCAAATAGTTTTGCGATACGGTCGGATAAATCGGAACCGTCAGACTTTGAATTCAACAAATAACGGAATAATGTGTCTTTTGGGAATATGCCTGTATCGTTCGCAAACAAACAGAAAAGCAAGCGTACAAGATAAACTTGTAAATCATGTCCTTCGTAACCATGACTTTTTAACGCATCGTGAAGCTTTGCCATTTTTTCGGCGGCTTTGACGTTGACTTCTGTTTGGGTTTCTCTTATTCGTTCTGTTTCATATCCTGCAATGTCGGCAAAACGTCTAATGTGTTTATGCAGGTCTTTTGTTTTGAATGTGATATTCTCGTTATTGGAACGGCGGCAAATATAGATTGTTTCAAAATCGCAAACGAGCCAAAGGTCTGGTATATCATCTAATTCTAAATGTAACATATAGATTTGAAGTTGTCGGAACGCTACGGACAAATCCTTGCCGCGACTTTTCATTTCTATTGCGATTTTCCCTTTCCATAGGTAATCAATATAACCAGTTTTATTATCAGAGAGGGGTACTTTGAATTCAAAATCGCCAAGAGCTTCTGGATCGGTTACGCCGAAAACTTGGAGTAAACTTGTTACAAAACTCTGGGCTTGCGCTTCTTCGTTTTTAGCGTCTAACCAGCGTTTCGAAAACTTTATTGCGTTTGCCTGTATTTCTTCCCATGATAATTTCATTTAGCTTAATATTACTCCTGAACAGCGATTATTCTTAATGATAACAAGCTATCCACCTGCCTTCAACCCTGAAAAAAAATTGAAAAATCATTTATTTTATTATATCTTATAAATAGTAACTATACAAGTTTAAAGTATATATTGACACATCAAACGCATGAACGAAAATGTAAGCAAATATGCAGGCAATATAAAAATATTTCCAAGAACAGGGAATAACAAACAAACACAGACCATTCATGTCTGCGTGGCGCTTTACCGAAATAAAATTTTTTACATATTTTCTATATCAAAACCGTGAACTGCGAGAAAATCGTGTTTGAATCCTGCGGCGTCAGTCTCAGTAAAAACATTTTCCTGTGTAACAATTTTGATTTTTTCCGAAACTGCTTTTTGCACATCTTCACGCATTTCCCAATCGTCAATGCGGATACGGTTTTCGCTGTCTGTCGGCACTAAGCCGTCATTAGTATACAGGCGATCACGGTAAAGGCGGGTGATTTGCTCGATACACTCTTCATGAAGTCCCATCTCTTTCATTACTTTGTAAAGGCAGGAAACATACAATGGAAAAATCGGGATTACTGCACTTGCCCGTGTAACGAGCGCCTTGTTCACCGAAACCCAAACACCGTTGATTTTTTTCTGTGCGGTAAATTTGTCGTTTATGACCCGACAGACACGCTCAAGGTCTTCTTTTGCTTTTCCAAGCGTTCCGTTTTTATAAATTGCCCATGACATTTCGGGGCCGATGTAGGAGTAGGCGACAGCACGTGTTTGCGGAGATAACAACTCTTCGCTGTCCAGCGCATCAAACCATAATTCCCAATCTTCTCCGCCCATTGTTTTTACGGTATGAAAGATTTCTTCTTCTGCTGCGGCATCAACAGAAATTTCGCTAAACGTTCCATCCATTACGTTAAGTGTTTTTCCGCTGAATCCCGATCCGATTGGTTTAATAACAGATTTATACAAAACACCTGTTTTGGGATCAGTCCTGACAGGAGACGCAAGCGAATAAACAAACAAATCAATCTTTGCCGGAATTCCGGCTTTTGCGGCAGCTTGTTTGACTGCCTCAACTGTTTTTGTTTTAATCTCATCAGAGAAAGCGTCTCCGTTTATCGTAACGGAAGCAAGCCCCGCACTTTCGGCTTCGAGGTCGAATATTTCATTGTTGTAAAAACCGGGTGAACCTGCACGTTTTTCCGATGGTTCGTTTTCATAAGATACACCGACTGTAACAGCCCCGTACCCAAAGGCGGCACAAATGCGGCTTGCAAGCCCGTAACCTCCGGAACAACCGACGATCAACGCTAATTTCGGCGTATTCGAAGGTGTGTCTGCCGCCGGTGATAAAGTTTTTTTTGCATAATCAATTTGTTTTTTTACATAAGCCGGAAATCCTGCCGGATCGGAGTTCAAACAAATATTATTGCGAATCATTGGTTTTATTTGCATCATTTTTCTCCAACCAGACACATCCATTCAGCTTCGGCAGCGAGTTCATCACCGACATAAACATTGCCCCGTTGTTTGATCATTCTTGGCGAGACACGCAAGTTTTCGATCTCACAGCGGGCTTCGTCACCGGGGCGGACTGGACGGCGAAACTTCACCTTGTCGATAGTGGCAAGGAAAAACAACGCATTGCCTCCAATTATGCCCAGTTGGCACAGCCCTGCCCCGCCTGATTGCGCCATTGCTTCAACAAGAATAATTCCGGGCACTACAGGGTATTCGGCGAAATGCCCTTTAAAAAACCATTCTTTCCCTGTAAACATATACTTTGCAATGATCTTTTCCTTTGTTGCCTCGACAATTTCATCAACAAAAAGAAAGGGTTCCCTATGAGGAATCAATTTTTTTATATCTTTTTCCATATCTTTATGATTTACATTATACTTGTTTTTGTCAAGACGGTTTTATAAAAGTGCTTCTTGTCAATTCATCAAATGGCGTTTGCACACAACAAGCCCATCATATATAATTGACAGCATTGATGAATTCATTACCAACAACAAATGAGCCAAAAACCCGATGAAAAACTATTACGATAACTGCACGTTTTGTCCTCGTAATTGCGGTGTTAATCGCAGCAATGGAGAAACCGGCTATTGCGGAGAGACTGCCGCTTTAAGAATTGGGAGCGCAGGTGTCCACCACGGTGAAGAGCCGTCGTTTATCGGAACGGGCGGATCGGGGACAATTTTTATCAGCGGCTGCAATTTGGGCTGCATTTTCTGCCAGTGTTATCAGGTATCGCAAGGAGAGAGCGTCTGCGGCTCTCAAAGTTTAGGAAAAATTGTCTCCATCGAAGAATTCGCAAAGATTTGTATTGAACTTCAAAACAAAGGCGCAGAAAATATCAATATAGTAACAGGAAGCCATGTTGTCCCGATTCTTGTCGAGGGTTTTATTTCCGCCAAAAAAGCAGGTCTGCGGATTCCTTTTCTTTGGAATTCTTCCAGCTACGACAGCCTTGAAGCATTGGAACTTATAAAAGATCATGTTGATCTTTATATGCCCGATCTTAAAACACTCGATACTAAATTAGCGGCAAAGTTTTTTAACGCACCTGATTATCCTGAAGTTGCAAAAGCCGCAATCCTTAAAATGATCGATATATCAAACGATGTCGTTATACGTCATTTAATTCTGCCGGGGTATCTTGAATCTACCCGTTCGGTGTTACAGTGGTTTGCAGATAACGCCAAAGGTCGTGCGGCACTTTCCCTGATGACGCAGTACACCCCAATTCCCGGAAAGGAAAAAAACGCTCCCGATCGTTATGTGAATAAAGAAGAATACGAAACCGTGATAAAGTGGCTTGAGGAATTTCAAATCGAAGACGGTTTTTTCCAGGAGCTTTTGACAAGTGAAGAATGGCTCCCGGATTTCAGGCGGGCAAATCCCTTTCCCTCAGATATTTTGACTCCAGTGTGGTCGTTACAGTAAGCGATGTCCGAAAAGTAACCAACTTTTCGGACAGCCTTTTGTGTAGCTAGCGGTTTCGCCTTTCTTCTTCGGATTTACACTCGATACACATCAGGGCAAAAGGTATTGCCACAAGGCGATCCTGCGGAATACGTTTTCCGCATTTTATACAATGACCGTATTTTCCCTGTTTAATGCGTGTAATCGCCGACTCGATCAATTTAAGCCGTTTTAGTTCCTGAGTGCCGATAACTTCGATCATCTTTCTGTCAATATCGTCAGAGGCAATATCAGCCGGATCTTTTGGATCCGTGCCTTCCATTATTTCTTTGAAACCTTCGCTGCTGGCTATCAAGTTATCAACAATTTCAGCTTTTAACGCCATTAGGGCAGATTCCATTTTATCAAGGAATTCTTGATCAATTGGCGGGATTTTTTTCTTTTTTTTACCTGTCGCTGCCATACGTCACTCTCCCATATTCCATGATATTCGAGACTGCGCAAAATTTTCGAACCTAAAAATCACGTTTTTTGAACAGCCACCTTATATTCAGATTAGACATACTGTCATGCAATAAACCCTTTGTCAATAGATATTTTAGGGTTTTTAAAACTTCGGTTAATTTTTACACATTTTCACTTAATTTCAGCAAGGGAATCTTTGGTGAAGTAAGTGTCATTTTCGCAGGGAAATCCTCTGGCTGCAAAAGCACAGACTCTCCATCCATCTGAGCGAGAATAGGATGTTTGCCCGAAAGTATCAGGCTGTGAGCATTAAGCATAATCGCATTTGGGTTGTGTACGTGAGCGCCTTTTGTTACTTGCCCCTTCATTTTTATTTTTTGAAAAAGAGACATTTGTTTAACGGCACATACATTACGATCATCGCTTAGTACTTTTTGTTGTGAGCCGTAAGTTCTGTGGCCGGATGCTCCCATCGCCAAAAGTAACAGTTTTTCGTTGAAAGCCGCAATTTCACGGCAGTTAACATCAAACGCTTTTACATCCATAAAGTCAACTTTAAATTTTTTATGATAAGATAAAGTAGCTATGTCGAGCCATAATTTATAAGTATCTCTGTGCATTTTTTCTTTCATTAAATTAGTTTGATGCGTAACATAAGCATCCAAACCAACAGAAAGAATGTTAAACGCTAAAAAAGGCCCTTTCCGTTTTGTCGGGCCGTCATCTGCAAGGATTAATTCCACTGCGGGAGCATATTCGACACGAACGGGCTGCAAAAGCAAACTCAGAGCATATTCCAAATCAAGACCGTCTGCTCCGTCATTTCCCGTTCCCATTGGAAGCCTTAATACTGCCAAATTTGACCGAATATGATCAGGGGCATTGTAGACCGAAAACATAACTTCACTGTGAGTGCCGTCACCTCCTGCACTGATTATCAGATAAAAAGGATCACGGTTTTTTTCCATGTTGTTGATAAAATCCGCTGTTATTTTTCGAGCAGCTCCTTTGCCTTCTGTAAGGTTAAGAATAATATTTTTATGGAGACGCCGCACAGGATTTGACAGGGCTCGTTTAGCCAACTTGTTTAACACATTCACATTAGCTGCCCATTTTGATTTGATGGTAAATCCGCCTGCAACCGGGTTAGCGACAATCATACATCTTAATTCCCGATCCGAAAATAAAGCCGAATGAGTAAGAATTTCAGACATTTTTTGAGTAAATAAATAATCCATATCATATTCTTCCATAGAATTTACCACAGGTCAAGGTTGCCGGAGGTTATACTTTGATACCCTCGACAAGTATGCCTTCTTCCCTTAGAATATAAGTATGAGTGTAAAATATTTGTGTTTAAAAAAATTTGTAATATTTCTCGTTCTTAAACTGCTTCCTTTTGCCATCCTTTGCGCTAATCCGTTTGGCTGGGCGATTCACGGGAGTATTTTTTATTTCCCTGCTGATAACGGAGTTGATTCCGACCCTGCGCCAATACTTCCGTCTGCCGGTTATTCTTTGTCATGGGAAATCGAAAACCATTTTCGTCTGGAGTTTACGCAGGATATTTACTTTACAAACTATGAGTTTAACTGGACTCGAGGCCACCCAATGGCTGCCAGCCAGCCGGAGCGTGCCGCTTTTGTACTGGGCTTTGTTACCGGCGTTCAGGCTGTAGGTTTTTGGCCTGTAGGAAACACCACTTTGCGTGTTTTTGGCGGGCCTGCGGCAGATCTTCGTATCATCACTGTAGCTTTTGGATTACATCCCGAGCTGGATTTTACCGGAGATGAGTTTGACGCCCGAGCACAGGCAAGGGCTGTCTCAAGGTGGTTTTGGGGAAGCGGCCGCTGGTTCATGCCTGTAGCGGGATTTGGTGCGGACTTCCCGATAAACGAAAGATTTTTACTTGGTTTTGATCTGCGAACATGGCTTCCTGTTTACAAACTTTGGACAAATGACAATACTTCCGCTATCGATGGCTGGCGTTTCGGCGTTGGTTTTCGCATAACGCCGCGTCCGTCAGAATGAAAAAACAAAAAACTATTGTTTTTAAGTGCGCTTCGTGCGGTCGTGAAGAGGCAAAATGGCTTGGGCGTTGCCCCGAATGCGGCGAATGGAACACCTTTGAAGAAGCCGCTTCTCAAAATGCCGGGAAAGGTAATTCGCCGCTGGGCAGGCAAGGCGGCGCAAAAAAAGCCCCGCCTCAAGCTTTGCCGCTTTCCGCTGTAGAAGCAGAAGAAGGCGACCGTATCAGCAGCGGGATAGGAGAGCTGGATCGTGTTCTTGGCGGCGGCATTATGAAACATTCCGCTGTCCTTGTCGGGGGCGAGCCCGGTATCGGCAAGTCTACTTTGCTTTTGCAAGCCGCTGCCGCCGCACAAACAAAAGG
>WQWD01000042.1 GCA_009785545.1 Treponema sp.
GGAATAAAATTATGCTTAAACGAGATTTACGCAGAAGCGGGATGTCTGAAATAACGTTAGAGCCCAAGCAATCGTGGATAACTGTATTGTGGGTAGCGTTGACGGCGGTTTTAGTCATTATCGCTTACGCGGTGTTGATGCACCTTGTAGAGAATTTCGGTGTGGAGGCTTGGGGCGACCATACACTCACATGGCTCACCGCATTCATCAGAATCTTCGTGAACATTGGACCGCATTTTGTAGGGCTTCTCTTCTTTTCTGTCTTGACGTTGCTTGTATATTTACTGCTGAAGCTATTTTTTACAGTATTGTTTTCATGGCGGGCGATTGGAACTATCAGGATGACGTTTCTCTCCAATAATTGGATGCCCGTGTGCCTTTGCAGGGAGGCGCTTAGGGTGTGGCAGGTCGTGGTGATTCATTTTGTACCGATTCTCCTGATGTTTTCGTTTTATACAGTGCTGTGCTGGAATTTTGATGCGGAGCCGATATTCCTAACGTTATTTTTGTTCATGTTATTTTTCTTAGCGTTCGACCTTACGCTCGTGGCATACGTGGTGTACCTTAAAATTACGGAAAAGATGGACTATGTTTCTATAGAGCGCCACGTATATATGATAACGCTGTTCAGCAGGAGCTATGTCAAATTCATGTCCGAGAGGAGAAAAAAACGCAAAATCATGCGCAAAAAACGAAATCGATTATAGAAATAAAGTCAAAATAAAATGAGGTTGTATGACAAAGACAGAGTATGAGCAAAGCAAGCTATCAGTGGATAAAAAGAATAACGCTATCATTAACAGAGTGATGACAAAAATAGCATCAACTTTTTTTATCACAATAACAGCAATCTATCCTCTTTTTTTAGGCGTTGGAGGATACGGTGCTATGCATTTCAGAAAAACAATGTTTTTCTGGATAGCTACAGGGATTGTATCGTTAGTGCTATTGTTTATGCTCCTTTGTGTAAAAGAAAGATTTTCTATGGAATATTATTACACAGAAAATCAGCCGCTAAGGCGTATTACAATCGCGGAATGGGCGGTGTTGGGCTTTATTAGTTTGGCACTTATCAGTGCGACTGTGTCAGTGACGCAAAATCCTACGTGGATAAACCGTCGGTTTGCTGGGGCGATTGTTTGGTTTGGGGAAAATAACCGATATGAAGGATTTATAACATTTCTTTGTTATGTGATGACTTTTGTTATAATAGCACGGTTTTACAAGCCAAAACGACTGCATCTGCTGTTGCTCTCCGGAAGTACGATACTTATATCACTGTACGGTGTTTTGCAATTTCTTGGTATTGATATTCTCGGACTGTTTCCATTCGGTGATGTATATGGTCCTCTTGCTGCACCTTTACGTACAACGTTGGGTAATATCAATTTCGTTTCTGCATATTGCGCGTTTGCGGTTATGTTGTTTTCAGCACTCTTTACGATTTCGCGTTCCAAATGGAAGTGCCTTTATCTCGGAGCGGGTGCATTATCGTTTGCGTTGTCACTAACTACGGGCTTCAGTGGCGATGCGCATAGAATTGCGATACTCGGCACGATGGTTCTTCTTATACCCTATTGGATTTCAAGCAGGGAACGTTTGGGCAGGATATTAATAACGCTGTCAAGTTGGTGTGTTGTATACATAGGTTATAATACGTATATGACGGAAATGAGGCGTCAATATGAAACAGGGAGAGTCTTTCCGACGCATGACCACGGGTTTGTGAATGCTTATACACCTCCAAATTTTGCTGTACTTGCTATTATGGCGCTTTCACTACTTGCCGCTGGGCTTGCACTAATACTGTTGTTAAAAAAATGGGTAGCTGAGAAACGTATGATAATAGCGGGAGCAGTTTTGATACCAGTCATGTTAATAAGCAGCTTGATAGCTTTGGAAGTAATAGGCTCTCGTTTATATGACCGACCTTATAGTGCGATTTGGCAGGCGCGTGAGCTGATGCACGGCAGAATAGATGACGATTTTGGCTCAAATCGTGGATGGATATGGCGAAACGCAGTCGAAATTATTCCCGATAATCCGATTTTAGGCACAGGGTCCGGAACATTTTTTCACGCATTGGGGCGAGATCGTCAGCTTGAGGCAGTAGAGCGATATAACCACACAGTTGACAAAGCACATAATGCGTTCCTTCAAATTGCCGTTTGCATGGGCATACCAGCACTTATCGCATACATAATATTCTTAGGCAGTGTGTTTATCCCGGCAATTAAGCGAGCGTTCAAGCGACCAATTTTGTTAGCATTTGGTGCGGCGGCGTTGAGTTATATAATACAAAGTTTTTTCATGGTGGAGGTGCCAATTGTAACACCATTGCTTTGGGTTGCGCTCGGCGTGATGGCAAGTGAACTATGGATGGCGAAAATTAGGTATAAGAGTATGGAAGTCTAAATAAATTTGGAGGAAAGTTAATGTACATGAATTTAAAAATCGAAGATTTGCTATTCCGTGACGTTGTTCAAAATGATATGAGCGCGGCGGCAGACTTGATAGAAGGGCGCGTTGTAATGGTTACTGGCGGAGCGGGAAGCGTTGGTTCAGAGTTGTGTAAACAGGTACTTGAGCTTGGTTGCGCGTTAGTTATAGTCTATGACTTCAATGAAAATGGTTTGTACGAAATTGGCGAAGTGATGAACGAGTATAAGGAGTTTGGGCGAAATCGTTATAAGTTGTGTCTTGGTTCCATATGTGATCTGCGGCGGTTGAACGAAGTGATACGCGAATACAAGCCAGATATATTATTTCACGCGGCAGCTCACAAGCATGTGCCAATGATGGAACTTAATCCTTTTGAGGCAATAAAAAATAATGTTGTCGGTACAATAAACGTGGTGAACGCCTGTGTACAGAATGATGTGGATAAGTTCATATTAATCTCTACGGACAAGGCTGTCAATCCTGTAAGTATTATGGGTGCTTCAAAGCGTGTTGCGGAATTGATAGTTAAATATATGAGTGTGCAAAATATAAGGACGGAATTTGCTGCCGTGCGTTTCGGCAATGTATTCGGTTCAAGCGGAAGTGTAGTGCCGCGGTTCAAACAACAAATAGACAAAGGAGGACCTGTGACTCTTACGCATATGGATATGATTCGATATTTTATGACGATATCAGAAGCCATCGGTCTTGTACTGACTGCCGGAGCATTCGCCAAAGGCGGGGAAATTTTTACGCTTGATATGGGATACCCCATAAAAATATATGATTTAGCCGTTGATTTAATTAGACTGGCGGGATATGAGCCAGAGGTAGATATAAAAATAGAAATCGTGGGAATACGACCTGGGGAGAAATTGTATGAGGAACTTTTTTTCAACTACGAAACTGTAGATAGGACATCACACGAAAAAATATTTGTGTTAAAAAACGAATGCCTCCAAGATTGGAATAGTTTTAACAATCAGCTTCAGCAAATGATTGAAACAGCAGAAAAGGGCAAAGACGAAATATCACTCCGCGAAGCACTATTCGCATTGGTTCGCAGTAGAGAGTACGATAACAAAGCGATGCCGAAATCAAGGATAGATGTAAGTACAAGAATTTTACAAAACGCTTAACGCTTAATTGATATTTATGTTAAAGTTGATAGAAGTAAAATATTGAGGAAGGAGTTTGCAAATGAAACGAGTTTTAGTTATAGGTGAAAATAGTTACATAGGAAGATCATTTGAGGTGTTTGTTAAAGATAAATATGAGATAACGATGGTGAGCAGTCGAAATAATGTATGGCAAGGCATTAATTTCGCGAAGTATGACAGCGTTTTGCATTGCGCTGGGATTGCTCATATATCGCACAACCCTAAAATGGAATCTTTATATTATGAAGTAAACTGCGATTTAGCTGTAAATGTAGCGAATAAAGCTAAAAGCGAAGGGATACGGCAGTTTATATTTTTGAGTAGCATATTGGTATATGGAACCAATCAATCTGAAGTAAACCACACAACATTGCCCAAGCCGGACAATTTTTATGGTAACAGCAAACTTAAAGCGGAGCAGGAACTTGACAAATTAGCATCTAAGAATTTTAATCTATGCATAGTCAGATCACCAATGGTATACGGAAGAGGGTGTAAAGGAAATTTTCCTAAGCTTGTCAGATTAGCGAAAATAACGCCAATTTTTCCCGCTTATCCGAGTAAGCGAAGCATGATATATATCGATAATCTGTGCGAATTTTTATGCGGAATGGTTGATGATGAGGCTACAGGTGTGTTCTTGCCACAAAACAAAGAATATCTGAATGCAGCGGAGTTTGTAAAATTCATTGCGGACTATGATCGTAGGTACATTGTCACCACAAGGCTGTTTAATCCCCTGATACGGTTACTAATGAAACGCATAGCTGTTTTTCAAAAACTATTCGGAGGGTTATATTACACTAAACAAGGAAACGAAGATGATTATAATATTGTAGAATTTGACAAAAGTATTTATCAAAGCATAGAGAATCGCACACTATCCGCAGATTTGGTGTTAGAGTATGAATAAAAGATGTTTGATAATCGCATCGGTAGCCTCAATGATTGGTCAATTCAATATGCCGAACATAGCTTTGCTATTATCAATGGGATATAGCGTTACGATTGCAGCAAACTTTTCGTTTGGCAACACTTTTAGTGACAATGATTCGGAAGATTTATTGCATACACTCAAAGCTGAAAATATCGAAGTGCATAATGTGAAATTTGATAGAAACATATTCAGTTTTAATAATATCAGCGCATATAAGCAAGTTAAGAAACTAATTGATGAAAATAATTACTCATTAATTCATTGCCACTCTCCTATTGGAAGCGTTGTGGCAAGATTAGCAGCAAAGAAACATAGGAAAAGCGGTACTCACGTTACTTATAGCGCACATGGTTTTCACTTTTATAAAGGTGCGCCGATTTTAAATTGGCTAATCTACTATCCGATAGAAAAGTGGCTATCGAAGTATACCGATGCGTTGATTACCATTAATACCGAAGATTATGTATTAGCAAAGCAAAAAATGAAAGCAAAAAACATATACTACACTCACGGTGTTGGCGTTGACAAAAGCAAATTTTCAGTCTCGACTATTGACAGAAAAACTAAGCTGCAGGAGTTGGGTCTGCCTAAGGACGCAACGGTTATGATATCCATAGGCGAGTTAAGTAAACGTAAAAACCATCAAGCTGCAATAAAAGCTATCAGCAGAATAAAAGAAGATAACTTATATTATATTATTTGTGGTCAGGGCAAATTAAAAGGCGCTCTTTTAAATTTATGCAAACGATTAAAAGTTGAAAATCGCGTGTTATTTTTAGGATATAGAACAGATACAGCGGATTTATTGCATATGTCGGATGTTTTTGTATTTCCATCACTTCAAGAGGGATTGCCCGTTGCATTAATGGAAGCAATGATGTCGGGACTACCCTGTGTCGTGTCAAAAATCCGCGGCAATGTGGATTTACTTGAACATGGCAAAGGCGGTTTTATTTGTGATGTGAATAAGGCAGATGAATACAGCGAGGCTATTAAAACGGTTTTAAAAAATCGTGATATGGGCAAGTATAACCAATCGGTTATGCAGAAGTTCAACACAGAAACTGTTATGGAGCAAATGAAAGGAATATATATCGAAGGCTTAAATATCAGCACAATCCCAGGGAGATTTCGAGTGTTGCATAAAAGCGTGGCTATACGATGATACAAAAGGAGAGCGGCATGAACAAAGCAACGAGGATATTACATGTTTTGGGCAATCTTGATAGAGGCGGCGCGGAAACATTTATAATGAATATATATCGACATATTGAGAGATCAAGAATACAATTTGACTTCATGGTTCATACAATGGATAAATGGGCGTATGATGATGAAATCCTATCATTAGGCGGTCAAATATATAGAGTTCCGCCTTATAGGATAGTAAATCATGTACAATATGAAAGCGAGTGGTCTAAATTTTTGAAAAATAATAACAGTTACAAAATGATACACGGTCATATGACAAGCACTGCATCGGTCTATTTGAAATTGGCAAAGAGAAAAGGGATAACAACAGCTTCTCATTCACACAATACTTCATCTGGGCAAGGTGTTAGTGCGATAATAAAAGATATGCTTCAAGTTCCTTTAAAATCAATGGCAGATTACTTATTTGCTTGTTCAATGGCAGCTGGGAAGTGGTGTTATGGTAAAGATTTTCACGAAAGAACGAATTTTCATATGATACAAAATGCGATTGATACAGAAAAATTCATCTATAATCCATTCGTTAGAAATCTAAAGCGAGAAGAATTAGGAATAGAGAGTAAATTTATTATCGGGCATATTGGTAGATTCAATGCTCAGAAAAACCATAGTTTTCTTATAGATATTTTCAAAAATATATACGATCAAAATAGGAATGCCATTTTGTTATTAGTGGGGGATGGAGTCCTTCGTAAAAATATTGAGAAAAAAGTTGAGAAATTGGGATTGAAAGATAATGTGATATTTACAGGGGTTCGTTCAGATATACCTGAATTACTATGCGCAATGGATGTGTTTTTGTTGCCATCTTTATACGAAGGATTACCAGTTACGTTGGTGGAGGCGCAGGCAAATGGACTTCGGTGCATTATATCAGATGTTATAACCCAAGAAGCGAAAGTGACAAATTTGCTTGAATATCTGCCGCTCCAAGAATCTGCTTCATATTGGGCGCGTAAAATATTGGAATTTGAAAAAGGCTACGAGCGAGAAAATATGCAAAAAGTCATGGCTAACGCAGGATTTGATATCAAAAACGTGGCAAAATGGTTAGAAGATTTTTATTGTGAGGTAAGTTAATGGAAAATGTAGTGCGCGTTTTACAGTCTGTAGGCAGTATGGATAGAGGAGGGCAGGAAACATTTATTATGAATGTTTACCGGAATATTGACAGAAAAAAACTACAGTTCGATTTTTTAATTAATAGCCCGAACAAATGCGATTATGAAGATGAAATCGTTTCAATGGGTGGGATTATTCATAGGATTCCAAGGAGATTTCCACATTACACTAAGCATTTAAGATGTTTGGATAAATTCTTGAAAAATAATAAGCAGTATAGTACGATTCACCAGCACACAAGCAATAATTTTGCAGTTTCTACTATAATAAGTGCCAAGAAACATAAGTTGAAGAAAATCATTTATCACAGCCATTGTAGCAGATCTGAAAAAAGTTTTATGGGTGAAATGTTCGATTTTATATATACTCCTAAAATTCAAAGATATGCTACACATTATTTGGCTTGCTCGGATGATTCAGCAGATTATTTGTTTGGCGGATATATAGATAAATCAAAAATAAAGATAATAAACAACGGGATAGATGCTACAAAGTTTGCTTTTAATATTGAAAGACGCGATAAAAAGAGAAAAGAATTAAATATTGAAGATAAATTTGTCATTGGTAACATCGCTCGTTTTGCGGAATCAAAGAATCACACTTTTATTATTGATATCTTCGCTCAATTACACAGAAATAATAGTAATGCTGTCTTAATGTTGGTTGGGGATGGAGAATTACGAAATGCTATGGAGGAAAAAGTAGAAACATTAGGTTTAAAAGATAATGTGATGTTTACAGGAGTTCGTGCTGATATACTGGACTTGTTGAGCGCGATGGATGTGTTTTTACTGCCATCACTGTTTGAAGGGCTGCCAGTCACATTAATTGAGGCACAAGCAAGCGGACTCCATTGTATTGCGTCTGATACTATCACTAGTGAAGCAAAAATAACTGAGCTACTTGAATATATATCACTCAAAGAATCACCATCTTATTGGGCGAGCAAAATACTTTCTCTTGCGAAATATGAACGAAATGATATGCGAAATAAAATCAGACGCGCAGGATTCGATATAAAAGAGGTGGCGAGGAAGTTAGAAAAATTTTATTTAGAAGGAGAAAAACTATGATACCGAAGATAATCCATTATTGTTGGTTCGGTGGGAATCCATTGCCTCCATTCGCGATACGATGCATAGAGAGCTGGAAAAAATATTGTCCTGATTATGAAATCAAGCAGTGGAATGAGAGCAATTTTGATATAAATTATAACGTATATGTAAGAGAAGCATATGAGGCGAAAAAATGGGCATTCGTTAGCGATATCGCAAGATTAGCGGCGATATATAACCACGGAGGTATTTACTTAGACACAGATGTCGAGGTAATCAGACCTTTGGATAGTCTTCTGACTCATGATATGTTTATGGGATTTGAGCATACAGGGGAGGTAAATACAGGGATAGGTTTTGGAGCTGTGAAAGAATTTCCTATACTTCAAAAAATGATAGATATATATGCGCTTGAATCTTTCATAAAACCTGATGGAACACACAATGTGACGACATGCAATATATATACAAAAATGGTGTTGCGTGAAGAAGGATTTAAGTTTAATAATGAATATCAAAATATAAATGGGATTGCTATTTATCCGGCAGAATATTTTGCGCCTAAACGATATGCTGTTAGCGAAAACACCTATTCCATTCATTACTATGCTCTATCGTGGAAGGACGAAAACAGAAATGCAAACAGGACAAAGATGCGATTAATGTCGATGTTTGGACCGCAAGCAGGCTCATTTATAGCTAATGGCTTACAAGTATACAATACATTTGGTTTCCGTGGTGTATGGAGGAAAATCAGAGGCAAGAATTGGCAGGTGAATGAGTTGAAATGAAATATTTACGTAATCTAAAATATTATCTTTGTAAAAAATCCACTTATTTCAGGCGACTTATCAATTCTGTATGGCCCGTGATAGAGTTCAAATATGATTTCTCGAATATCTCAGGGTTCAAATACAGACTTATATTGATTTTAACATTATTAAATCTTGGTATTCGAACAATGATAGGAAGAATTTTAGGAAAATTTGAAATTATATCTATGGAATTTGTTATAACTACTAAATGCACTTTAAAGTGTAAAGATTGTGCAAATTTGTTACAACACTATGAAAAGCCATACAATCTGCATATTGAAAAACTGATAAGATATTTTGATAAGTTGACGAAAGTCTTTGATTATATACACAATCTTACTATTTTAGGCGGTGAGCCGCTGATGCATCCTGAGTTTTCAACACTGCTTGAATATGTTTGTAATAGTTCTAAGGTCGGAACAGTTAAAGTAGTAACAAACGGAACATTAATCCCTAAAGAAAAAACGCTTAGTGCTTTAAATAGTCCTAAAGTGTTGGTAAAAGTGAGTAATTATGGGCCGCTTAGCAATAAAATCGAAGAATTAGCAGATGTTTTCACTGAACATAATATTAATTATCGCATCATGCAACTTGATCGTTGGTTTGATTATGGCAATATTGAAGTAAGAAATCGAAGCTCTCAAGAATTGAGCGAAATATTCTCAAGTTGCCGGACACCTATATGCCAGAGCTATTTAAATGGGGAATTTCACTTCTGTCCGCGCAGTTCTGCAGGCATAGATTTGGGGGTCGTTGAACGACGAGCATCTGACTATGTAGATATAGGCAATTTGGACGCTAAAGAGGCACGTAGACAGGTGAAAATTTTTTTGAATAAAACAAAATATGTCCAAGCATGTGATTACTGTAATAACGCATCTTGTTTGCCATTGATTGAAATAGAACCAGGAACTCAAGCGGCACACTATATGTGAAAATAGAGGAAGCGAGTTTTATGAATTGTACATTAAGAATAAATAAAGCTATTAGACGCCGAAAATCAGGCGCGTTAAGAAGTGATATCGAAAATTTAAAATCATGCTTAAATTTAATTAAAGGCATAGCTACTTCTTCAAAAAGAAATTTTTATTTGTCATGGTATCAAGAATATATTGAAAACAGACTAATATTATCTAAAATAAATCAATATTTACCAGGGCGAATGATTCCTAATAAAATCAAATTGGCTAATACAACTGCGATTAATAAAATTTTAAGAAATGATGTCATAATATTAAATGATATTCTTTTGCCATATCCTAAAGACAACAGTGAATATGGTGAATATATGGAATATTTAAATGTGATTAGTGATAGCGTTTTAGCTTATCTGATAAATGATATAGACCCAAATAGATTGTATGAGATGTATTCACAATTACCGTTTTGGAATGAGGGGCTATATGAATATAAAGAGATTCGATTAGAAACGGGCGATATAGTAATTGATGCCGGGGCAAGTTTCGGGGTTTTTTCGGCTTTAGCAGGAATAAAGGGATGTAAAGCATATGCTTTTGAGCCAGCCACAAACAATATTGAGAAATATCTCTCAAAAACGGCTGAATTGAATCCGAACATAACCATATGTCAGTACGCACTTTCAGACAAAGAAGGTGAATTGGATTTTGAAGAAGATGTGTGTGGGCTACTCGGATCATCCTCTGTTATGCCTTTGGAGAAATCAAACAAGACCAAAGCCCAAGCAATAGATTTAGATACATTTGTAAATAAAAACAACTTGCCACGAGTGGATTTCATTAAAGCCGATATAGAAGGAGCAGAGCGAGATATGTTAATGGGGGCAAAACGTGTAATGAAGGAATTTTCACCCAAAATTGCAATTTGTACATATCATTTACCAGATGATCCCCAAGTTTTGCGAGAACTAATTATGTCGGCAAATCCGAATTATATAATAGAGGAGCGATGGAAAAAAATGTACGCCCACGTTCCTAAATAATCCTTTCGTACTTTTAAAATTAAAGGACAAATATAAATGAGTAAAACAACACATGCGATATCATCAATGACTATACTGCTTCTTATTTCGAGGCTATTTGGCTTTGCGCGAGAAATAATAATTGCAGCGTACTACGGCGCAACGTATCAAACTGATGCCTATAATATGGCTATAACTATTATAGGATTATCAACAGCACTCATTTCTGCAGGAGTGGCAACCATTATTATACCAATGTACAATAATAAACGGCTTCAGCAAACTAAGGAAATAGCGGACACATTCGTCAGCAATATCTTGTGGATTACATCGTTATTTTACGTGATCTTATCGATTATTGGTATCATCTTCGCCCCAGTCTTAGTGAGAATTTTAGCTCCTAACTTTGAGGTGCGTACCGCAGTATTGACTGTGCGTATAATAAGAATAATGTTTGCCTTTACCATAGCTACGAATATATCAAATTTGATGACATCAATTTTACAAGTGTATAATAAATTTGCCATCACAATTATTGCAAATTTTCCATTTAGCATAGCGACTGTGGCTATTATTGTTCTATTTTATAATCAGGCAGGCATATACGCATTGGTTATAGGTTATATTTTGTTCGTGTTTATACAGGCATTTATTATTATGTTATCAGTTCGCAAGATATTCAAATTCAAAGCTGTATTAGCTTTCGCTAATGGCGATCTGCGAGATGTTTTAAAATTAAGCCTTCCTATGTATATAAGTGTTGCGGTATGGGAAATAAACACGATAGTAGATAAAATATTAGCTTCAGGTCTTCCGGAGGGTAATATGTCAGCGATTATGTACGCTTTAAGATTGCGAAGTCTGCCTGATGGTATAATAACAGCAGCAGTAATGACAGTTACTTTTCCTCTATTATCTAAGTATGCTGCTAACAAGGAGTTTGCAAAACTTAAAGAGTCTGCGGTGAGAGCTATTTCACTATTATTTATGGTTTTGTTGCCAGTGACTGTCGTAAGTGTATACTATGCCAGTGAAATAACGAAAATCGTTTATGAACGTGGCGTATTCACACCCGATAAAACTTTATTGACAGCAAACATTTTCGTTTTTGCTGTAGTATCGCTGATTTTTTCTGGTGGCACAGGTCTGCTAAATAACGTATTTTACAGTATGCAAGACACCAAGACTCCACAGATAGCCGCAGTTATAATGGTTGGATTCAATATCACATTTAACCTAATCCTTATTCGTTATATGCAGGCGGCAGGTTTAGCATTAGCAACATCTATTGCTTCTTTTGCGTATTTTATAGTATTATTTATCCAATTTAGAATGAAATATGGCGTGTTTGGTGGACTAATCCTTTTTAAAAATGTTCTTAAATATATTATAGCGGCATTTGGCATGATCCCTGTATTTTTTATAGGTGAAATATTTCGTGGAACAGTTAATTTACTGCTTTTTTTTACGTCGTCTTCGATATTAGCACTTTGTGTGTATGTATTACTACTTTATTTGTTGAAAGCGGAACTGTTTATTGATGCTTGTAAACAGGTAAAAATATTTGTAAAGAGTCGCCAACTTATCAAATAAAATATAACAACTGACTGCTCATGATTATTTTAGTATATTGCAGATAACTACTTTTTGTAATATACTAAAATATTAAAAGACCGACTAAAGTTAAGTCTGCTTTTTATTTGATCATTTATTAAAGTGTACTCTATACAAACTGATGGCGGCGCTTTAGAGTAGCTCTGCCTTAGTTTAATAGGGTGCTTTTTATTTTTAACCTAAATCACCAGTAAAGAAAAGCTAAAATAGCCAGTTTAGCCCAAATGAAAGCGAGCAAGGCTTGCTCAGAGCGGACAAAACTGGCGTTCTGTATACCAGTTAGCCTCGAAATTTGGCTGA
>WQWD01000043.1 GCA_009785545.1 Treponema sp.
AAAATTAAGTTATCTACAGGGTTAAAAGGCGATACACTAAATTCCAGATCGCCTCTCCAAGCCAGATAATCAAACAGATTTGCCATATTGTTAATATATTGAAAAATAACGAAAAGCTCCAGTATGGTACAATTTGGACAAGAAAGCAGTCTAAAGGCAGTCTGATTGTATAACCCCCAAAAGCTCTTTACCCAAAAGTAATCGTGGTATTTTAAATATAATTATTGCAAAGGTGAGTTATTTTGTTGTATGATATGAGTATGAATATTAGCAAACGTATAAAACATTTACGACAGACGCTAAATATGACACAAATTGAATTTGCAAAAGCAATTTATATAAGCAATGGTTATATTGCAGAACTTGAATGTGAACATAGGCGGGTTAACGACCGCATTATACATCTGATTGCGCTTACCTTCGGCGCTAATGAAAAATGGCTGAAAAGCGGAGAGGGGGAAATGTTCTACAGAACGCCCGGCGAAAAATTGCAGCGTATGGTGAGTTTATTTAACGAATTGCCGCCGAATTTCCAGGATTACGCAATGCAGCAAATTGAACAACTGCTCAGTGTTACAAGCGGAAAACCCGTCAGAAACCCCGAATGATTCCTCTGTATAAATTTGAAAAACTTCCTCGTACTCAAAAACTTCGTAAAATAGTGAAGATATTTGGCATGGCTGAAAAACGGCTGAATATGGCAGCCCACCCCACCTTTGTTGTTAACGGCAATACCCCTGACAACGGTGCTGCAAATGTTGGAGTTTTTTCAGTCGCCGAAATTGTTTTTTTTGCTGATGCCGCAAAAATGCTTGCAGAAGATACGTTTTTTTCGAAAGATGCCAAAAAAGCATTTGCCGAAGCGGCGGATGTCTTTCATGAAACAGTCAAGGCGCTTAACAATATTTCATTTAAAGATAATGACATATTGATATTTAAACGTTCGCTCAATTGTATCAAGCATATTTTGTTGATGGAAACAGGACACGATCTTGCCGACTGGGATTTAACAGATATAGACGGGCGGCTTGATCCCGAAAGGCGGCAGATATTCGAAGGTATGCACGTTTATCTTGAAGATATACGCTCTCCGTTTAATGTTGGAGCAATGTTCCGCACTGCCGAAAGTTTTGGTGTTGAAAAAATGATACTGTCCCCCTTCTGCGCGGATCCTCATCACCGACGTGCCGAACGGACAGCGATGGGCTGTATCGATATTATCCCATGGGAGAGGCGGGAGCTTTTCGCCGCTCCGGAAGCGGAGGCTGCACTGCAAAACGAACCGCTTGCTGTTTTTGCGCTGGAAACTCAAGGTATTCCCTTAGCGGAATTTTCTTTTCCAAAGCGCGGGCTTTTAATCGCTGGCTCCGAAGAACTGGGAGTAAGCCCTCAGGCGCTTGCAGTCGCCGACGCCTCACTTGGTAGAGTGTCAATCCCCTGTTACGGTACAAAAGCGTCACTTAATGTGTCGGTCGCTTTTGGGATTGCCATTCACAGTTGGGCAAATGTTGTCAATCAACAGTAAATATCATGCAAGACATTATTCTGTAATTCTGATAAAGTTGTTTTATGGAAATTGTAATTGATGAACGAATTGAATTGATAACAGTCGTTCAAACTCTATGTAATTATTGGGAGAATTTGCAAATAAGATTTTATGATAAGCCGCTTTACCAAAGCAAGTATAGAGAAAATGTAAAAGTATATTTTGAAAAATATAAAGAACATAAAATAGTTAAATTGCATAACACTTTATGCGATGACATTGGGGATATTTCCGCATTTTTATATTTGGCATTATGTTATTCAAATCCGCCTGATATGAATGTTATTGCAGACTATGAGAATAATTGGAGACAATGGAACAGTTCACTGTTTCCTTACAAAGAATTTATAGACGAATTAAGACAATTTTATATAGATACGGATTTTAATTGTTTTTATGGCAATAACCAAGATGAGTATAAAAACATGATGAATAATTACGGGAACAAAGCAGAATTGTCTGTAAATACAGCTTTTGATTATTATGATATAAAGACAGATAATTATAAAATTATTCTCTCTTCTTTGGTATTAGATGGCGGCGGTTTTGGGATAAAAGTAAAAACAAATGAAAACGAAATAATAAATTATTCTATAATAAGCCCTTTCGATTATAAAGACAATAATTATTTATTCGGATCACTTAATAACAAAAAAAGTTTTTTGTGGCATGAAATAGGCCATTTGATAATTAATGATCTAACCGGTAATTT
Organism: Treponema sp.; assembly: GCA_009785545.1. GTDB lineage: Bacteria > Spirochaetota > Spirochaetia > Treponematales > Breznakiellaceae > WQXQ01. The sequence continues at coordinate 2,259 of WQWD01000043.1, forward strand.
TATCAATCAATTTGATTTAGATAAAAAGGAAATTTCAGAAATATATGTTAAAAATTTGTATGGCAATATAGAGACAATTATAAATGAATATATTATCAGGGCAATAACAATAAGATTCTTTGAAATGAGCGGTGAAAATGAAATGGCGGAATTATTAATTAAAAATGATATAAAAAGCGGTTTTGAAGATGTAAAATTATTAAAAGACCATATTAAACAAAATTTTGAACATAATCAAAGTTTTGTTAAGGATGACAGATACAAAGACTTAATGGAATATGTAATAAATTTAATATAAGTAATTTAACTAATTTGGAGGAACACTGTGGATTCGATTCAATTTAACATTGAGAAACAATTTGGCGTTATTTCCGCTGAAAAAAGCGGCTGGCAAAAGGAGCTTAACCTGGTGTCATGGAACGGCAGGGCGGCAAAACTTGACATAAGGGACTGGTCGCCGGATCATCAAAAGATGGGAAAAGGCATCACTCTAACCGAAGGCGAGGCTGCGGCTCTGGCGGAATTGCTGGTTAAAGCTTTGTCGAACAGTGAATAATTAGCCAAAACCGGGATTTAAAGCCTTTTGGTTGATGATTTTTGTTTCCCCCTATTGCCAAAAATGCCGTAATTTGCTAATTTATGGGTAGGGTATTGATATACCTATAATTCATTTAATTAATGCTGATACCTGACTCTGGTATCGCAATAACAAGAGGAGAAAATTATATGGCAAAACAGTTATTGTTCAACGAAGAAGCCCGGCGCAAATTACTTTCTGGGGTTGAGCAGATTTCAAAGGCAGTCAAGGTAACGCTTGGCCCAAAAGGGCGTAATGTCTTATTGGACAAGAAATTTGGCGCTCCAACAGTAACAAAAGACGGTGTTTCGGTAGCAAAAGAAGTTGAACTTGCCGATCCTTTCGAAAACATGGGTGCGCAGCTCTTAAAAGAAGTTGCCACAAAAACCAATGATGTAGCTGGAGACGGAACCACAACCGCCACTGTATTGGCTTATTCATTAATCAAAGAAGGTCTTAAATCCGTAGCCGCTGGCATGACTCCGCTCGAATTAAAGAGAGGAATTGACAAAGCGGTTGAGATCGCTGTTGGTGAAATCAAAAAAAACGCCAAAGGCATCAAAGACAAAGAAGAAATCTCTCATGTAGCGTCGGTTTCTGCCAATAACGACAAAGAAATCGGCAACACAATCGCTGACGCTATGGAAAAAGTCGGCAAAGACGGCGTTATCACAGTCGAAGAATCCAAAACAATGGACACGAGCATCGAATTTGTTGAAGGTATGCAGTTTGATCGCGGTTATATCTCCGCTTATTTTGTCACCGACCGTGATACAATGACAAGCGTCTACGAAGATGTTTTTGTTCTTATCCACGATAAAAAAGTTTCCAGCATGAAGGATATGCTCCCCTTGCTCGAAAAAGTCGCTCAAAGCGGCAAACCTTTGCTCATCATCGCCGAAGACTGCGACGGTGAAGCCCTCTCCACTTTGGTTGTAAACAGCTTACGTGGGACTCTGCGCACTTGTGCTGTCAAAGCCCCCGGATTCGGCGACCGCCGTAAAGCCATGCTCGAAGACATCGCCATCCTTACAGGCGGCGAAGTTATTTCAGAAGAACTTGGTCTTAAACTCGAAAACACCGATATTTCCCAGCTTGGTAAAGCAAAAACCGTTAAAGTTGATAAAGACAACACCACGATTATCAACGGTGCTGGAAAGCAGAAAGACATTCAAGACAGAATTGCCCAAATCAAAGCACAGATCGAAGATACTTCCAGCGACTACGACCGTGAAAAATTGCAAGAAAGACTTGCAAAATTGGCGGGCGGTGTAGCGGTTATCAATGTTGGCGCGGCTACTGAAGTCGAATTAAAAGAAAAAAAACACCGTGTAGAAGACGCCTTGTCTGCCACACGTGCTGCCATCGACGAAGGTATTGTCTCAGGCGGAGCAATCGCCATGATTCAGGCGGCAATCGCATTGGACAAGGCCGATACTTCCAGCCTCACCGATGACGAAAAAGTCGGTTTCAAAATTGTTAAACGTGCTCTTGAAGAACCGATTCGCCAGATTGCCGAAAATGCAGGTCTTGACGGTTCTATCATCGCCGAACGTGCCAAGAAAGAAAAACAAGGCATCGGTTTTGACGCGGCAAAAATGGAATGGGTTGACATGATGAAATCCGGTATCATCGATCCGGCAAAAGTAACCCGTTCCGCATTGCAGAATGCGGCATCTATCGCCAGTCTGCTTCTCACCACTGAATGTACAATCACAGACATCCCCGAGAAAAAAGACGCTCCTGTTATGCCGGGCGGCGGAATGGGCGGCATGGGTGGTATGGACTACTAAAATAATTAACAATTGATAATTGTTTAAAAAAACTGCCTGTCTGGTGCGTTGCGCCGGGTGGGCAGTTTTTTTTGTTTTTATCTTTACATGGAATAACAACGAGCAGTTTGGCGTGGGAACGAGCCAAAGGCGACTGACCTAGCCAACCTGAACCATAACCGCTCCAGCGGCGTACGCTAACAATCCTGTTAGGCGACGTAAAAATCTTTCTATTGCCTCTCAAACACTTCTCCATTCCAGAGAAATCTATGTGTTTCCAGAGCTCTCTCGTTAAATGTCAGTTCTCCACCTCCGCCTCTTTCGTGTGCTGATAACACTAAACTATTCATATTGCCGAAAATAATATTACCCCATTCATTATGATCATTAAATGAAATCCTGCCAAATAACCCTCTTGCTTCAATTTCATCTTTTAGTGTCAGTATCGGTAAAATAGCAGGGTTGTTGTTATGATCTACCCACGCAGTACCATCAAATAGTTTTATCTTTCTTAATTCATTATGCATAAAGACCCCATCATGCGCCCAATAATATGTAATCAAAATCGGCGGAAAATCAGGCGATAAAAATATCTTATACGTTTCCCCGCTACTCCCTCCCCCAGTTCCGCCAAAATGCAAATGAACAATCTCCCCTGTCAGGTTTAGGCTCGGTGAAAACCACATTGCGTCCCATTCCCAATTCTCAGCGTATATTTCCAGTTGATTGTCTGGATTTAACCTGGTTGGTATGCCATATACCTCATACATTGCCCTTATTAAACTTATTGTATAAGGGTCTGGTGTAAAATTTCCCAAAAGATGAGAACTGCTATTTAGTTGATCACGTTCACCCCATCTACCTGGCGGTCCCCAAAGTGTTGGCGCAACAAAAAAGATTTCTGCAATAAAAGTTTTGTCATATTGAGTTCCACAAAATAGCTCTGTTATTTTGAAAGTTACCCTGCTTGCTTTTATATATGTGCCATTCATTACAACTTGACGGGGATAAAATTCAGGCATAAACAGATGAGGAAAACCATAAGACGCAATTTCATGCGTATCCCTGATAGTTACGCTTTTGCCAATTTCTTCGTCATCAATAAATATTTCAAATGACCTAACTCTGTTATTTTGAAAAAAGCGATCCATTTGACCATTTCCATTTCTTATCCAAAAGCCATCCAGCCTTACAGGGATATTAAATTCTACTGTAAATGATTCTCCAATGCCGCCACTTACAGCCCATGATTGCCATGTTCTATCAATCAAATTCTTCGGGCTGTATCTTTCTTCCGCTTTTGATGACGAATATATTCCGGCAATATTATCCCAAGGGAAAAAACTTTCATCCGGAATAAACAGGAACCTATTTCCATCTATTTGTATCGTAGATCGTCGAGTCTGATACGGAGGAAATTCCGCATTTATTTGTTCCCAGTCTATTTGCGAATGCTCAAACAATAGTCCATAATGTTCAAAGGAATCAAGAGCTACAATGCCTGGCGTAGGTGCGGGTCTAATATTTTCTGCAAGTTGTTCTGGTACAACTTCATAATTAACAGAATTATTGTTTGCTTCAACTCTGTCGTTTACTTCTCTTTGATTCCTGCATGATATAAAAGCGAAAATTATAAATATCACTATTACTTTTCTCATTTTGTGCTCCATAAAGTGAAATTATATTACATATTTTTTTATATATCAATACTTTTACAAACCATGTTTCTACAAAAATCGTTAATTCTGTTTTTATGTCGCATAACATCAATTTTATGTAATTCATAAACTCAATGTTGACATTTACATAAAATCGACTATAATTAAAACATGAATTACATTATCAGAGATATTGATGAAGGTGATTCAATTTCGTTGTATGAGATAAAAGCCGCAAAGACCTTGCGTTCGGAAATGACTAAACCTATGAAGCTAGCTAGTGTCTGTTTATAAAGTCGGTTACTTTACGAACAGACCTTGTATTTTCTCCCGTTTAGCTAATCAGCAAATCGTATACTTCTTGCTCGGTTTTTGCCTGCAAAAGCGAATCTCGCAGTTGTTTGTTTTTTAGGCGTGTTGAGAACCATGAAAGTATTTGCAGGTAATGAGCGTGCTGACTATGGGCTGCGGCAATCATGAATACCAGACGGACAGGTTCATCGTCTAATGGGTGAAAGTCTACAATATCTGTATGGCTTATGCCGACTGAAACAACAAGATCAGTTACAGATGAAAGGCGGACATGGGGGATGGCTATTCCGCAGCCAATTGCCGTACTCATGAGTTCTTCCCGTTTAAGAATTTCCGTTGTCAGTTCATTCCTGTTTTTTACCTGAGGGGCGGCAGCGAGGTTTTCCGCAAGAGTTAAAAGAGCATCCTTTTTGCTTGTATGATTTAAGAAAAGAATACGATGTGCGGAAAGGAAGTCTTCTGCATGAACTTGATTTATTTGCGGTTCCAATTTACCGGGTGTTAATTTTTCATTGACCCATTTGTCGATTTCTGATTTTTTAAAGCGCCATGCCGTTCTTATTTTACCGGCTGGAATTTCGCCTTTTTGAGCCAAGTCATAAATTGTCCGTTCTGATACCCGAAGATATTTTGCAACTTCTTCAAGAGTAAGTATATCATCGTCTGTCATAAGCATAATATTGTATGATATGTCAATAAATGTCAATACTAGCTAGTACAGAACACTAGTGTGTCGCAGCTCGTGCAGGGAGTCAAGCGGGTAGAGTGTCCCTACAGTGGTATTTACTTGATTTTGATTACTTCCGGCAAAACGTACAGGGATGTCCGGCCCCATAAATTCGCTGAGGACTTGGCGGCAAGCGCCGCACGGGCCGACTGGGTCTTCCGAGTCCGGCGTGCTGACAGCAAGAGCCAGAAACTGCCGTTTCCCCATTGAGATTGCCGCTGATACGGCATTGCGTTCGGCGCAGGTGGTCAACCCAAAGGAACGGTTTTCGACATTTACGCCTGTGATAATTGTCCCATCATCGCAGAGCAGAGCCGCTCCTACCCGAAACTTCGAGTACGGGGCATAAGCCATTTTGGCTATGTTTTGAGCCTCCAAAAAGAGTTTATCCATATTTATGTTATTGATCATGCTTGCCTCCTCAATTAAAGTATTATAGAATAACAATAAGTCCCGGGCAATAGTCTGTTGATTGATCCGAGGCTGTTTTCCGGCATTGGGGGAGATCGTGGCGCAGAGAAAAAAAGCATTTCGTATTGTCATAATTGTTTTGATTTTTATATTTTATTTCTTCCTTGCCGCAAGACCGGTTCCGCGCGAATCAATCCTTGTTCCAAAATGGATTAGTTTTCTTGGAAGCGAACAGCTTGCGGATAACGTATCTGATCAATTGACGGCTCAATTTGCAGACGGCACAATTCAGTTAACCGCCGGTAATCGGCATAATTATTTCGGCAAATTTATTCCATTTTCTTTGGGAACTAACTTTGGTTATTTTGATTTATCGGGGCAGTTAATACTTAACAGAATAAGAGCTGACGAAATATATTTAAGCCAAAATATGTGGGTTGAATACAGCGCTCAGCCTTCCATATTGGAAATAAGAAATATTTTTGATGAAGTTATAACAACTATAAATAACCCGCAAGGGTATCCAGTCTTGTTGGATGACAGGATATTCATTTTAGGCAGTGAACAAAATACGTTATCTGAAATCGGAGTAAACGGAAATGTTTTGTGGAGTTATGATTTTGCGGCTCCGCTTACCGGTATCGACGTAAAAGCGGGGCTTGTATTAACAGGCTCTCTTGACGGCGTAATAGAAGTCTTTGATACCTCAGGCGTGCGCATTTTTCATTTTGAGCCCGGTGGCTCTCGCTACGAAGTGATACTGGGCGTAGCTCTTTCCGATGACGGCTCACGTATTGGCGTTATCAGCGGTATTGATCAGCAGAGGTTTTTGCTGTTGGAACGTTTTGGTGTTACTCCCGGCGATTTCAGAGTTGTCTATCATGAATTTTTAGACAGCGGATTCAGGCGGCCTGTACGGATACTGTTTGTTGATGATGACAGGCATATTGTTTTTGAACGCACGGGAGGGCTTGGTTCCCTCAACATAAGAACCAGACATTCATTTTTTATTCCGCTGGATGGCGCAATTCAAGCCGTCGAAGAATCCGGCGATCAAGGATATTTGTTCCTCGTCACTGTCCCGGCAGCCGGAACTGATCACTCATTAAGAAGCGCAAATAGAAATCTTGTTGGTATTAGGTTTCCGCAGCATAGATGGCTGGCATTCCATAGAATTACAGGCAGGGAAATGATCTTCCTGACAGCACCATTTGAAAGCGATGATGTTTTTCTTGGAAGATACGGTCAGAATCTTTTTGTCGGCGGGGGGCGGACATTAATCGCATTTGAGCTGGAGGAGTTATGAAAATAGCTTTATTGTTTTTTGTATTTTTTAGTATTGTGTTAAACACGATTTCGCTTAATGCAATGAGCTGGCCTTCTTCGGAAGCTGTTCTTGTTCGAAACTTTGGAGCAAATAACGACGGTACTCCGGCTCTTGGAATGGCTTTTGCGGGAGAAACTGATGTTGTTGCCGTAAAAAGCGGCGAAGTAATTTTTTCGCGCGGTGGAAGCAGCTCACAGGTTTGTTTTGCCGCTTCCCGCCTTCCGTCTCCGCTTGGCGCATGGACTGCCGTTGATCACGGTGATGGTTTAATCAGTATCTACAGCCGTTATAATAGTGATTGTGATTTTTTAAAAACCGGCCTGACACGAGTTGAAAGAGAGCAGCCGATTGCGTCTGCCGGTATTTCCGGCTGGTCTGAAAGAAATGGTTTTTATTTTAAAATATTTGACAGAGAGGAGCGGCGTTGGGTAAATCCGGTGATGATTCTCACGCCAATGCGGGAAACTCTGCCTCCTCAGATTTTTTCTGTGGAATTGCGTGATGCTCAGGGGTTTGTTGTCTCTACAAATAATATAACTCAAGGGCGTTATACAATTATTGTGAATGCGGCAGGCGGAAGAAGCCAAGCTCCCGCCAATGTTGCGATAAGCCAACTTGCCCCGCACAGGATTGTCAGCTCTGTGAATGGTTCGGAAGCAGGCTCTCTTAATTTTGAAGCAGTCTTTGTAAGAGACGGCGTTTTGATGGTTTCGCGTAACGGCTTGGTTCCTGCAAGGCAAGTTTATACAAGGTATCCTGCCTTTGAAGTTTCCGAAGTTTTTTTGACGCGCGGGCAGGTAAATCTGGAAATCATTGTGCAGGACATTAATGGAATTTCCCGCAGTATAATTAATCGTTTTGTTGTAAACTAAGGTCAGAGCCAAGTTTAGGGTTTAGATTTGGAACGTCTTGAATTAAAAACATTTTCAATGCCTGTATCATGTATTTCAAGCGTGAATATTCCCTGCGCCCTCTGCGGCGGCAGTGTTTTTAAACCTTTTTTAAACTGCGGTGATTTTTATTTTGTAAAATGCATAAACTGTGCGCTTGTCCAAAGAAATCCGCAGCCTCTACAGCAGGAAATAACCGCTCGATATGCAAAAATATACGGGAATGAATATCTTCTTTATGAACTTGAAAATGAAGAATCTTTTCTGAAGTTACAGCAATTAGCTCTTAAAGATGCCGGTTTTTTTAGGTTGGAAAAACGCTTGTTTCCCGGAGTTTCCGCAAATACAGCTTCGCAAGAAGCAATCCGGCCATGTGTTTTGGATATTGGCTGCGCTACAGGATCGCTTCTGGCAAGCCTTCATGAAAGAAAATGGCGTGTAACAGGCGTGGAGATTTCTCCTTGCGCTGATTACGCAAAGAAAGTACGCAATCTTGATGTACGCAGCGAAAAGCTCGAAGATAACAATTTTCCCGATAAAAGTTTTGATGTTGTTCTTGCATCTCATCTTATCGAACATTTAAACGATCCTAAAACTTTTTTGGCAGAAATACACCGTATTTTAAAAGATGAAGGTTATTGTTTTATTACCACTCCCAATATCAGCGGTTTTCAGGCACGCCTTTTTAAAAATCGCTGGCGTTCAGCTATTTTTGATCACCTTTATTTGTTTTCTGCCGTTACTTTAAAAAAACTGTTAAGGAATACAGGTTTTAAAATAGAGAGTATCCATACATGGGGAGGGTTGGCAGCCGGCTCTGCACCGAAATGGCTGAAGAAATCTGCCGATTTTTTGGTAAAATATTTTGGCTGCGGTGATGTGATGATTGTGCGGGCAAAGAAAAGTTTTTGTTAACATTTGGGCAGGAGTGAAAATGGATTTTGGTGATATTTTAAAAAGATGGGAAAATAAAAAAGACGGTGAGCCAAAAAAATCTGTAATGGATAAATGGTTGAATGAAAATACAATAATCGACAAAGATGCTCAAGCAGAATTTTCCGATTCCCAAAAACACAGTATTCCGGGTGAAAAACGCCGTCGTTTGTTAAATCAAAAACCTGATGATGTTGTTGATATTCACGGTTTAACAAGCGAACAGGCATGGCTTAAGCTCGAGCAGGTTTTTGAAGCTGCTAAACGTAATGGCTATAAAAAAATACGGATAATACACGGCAAGGGCAATCATTCACAAACAAATGGTGTGTTAAAACACATTGTACGAAAATTTATCGAAGGGTGTGGTTATGCGGGAGAAAGCGGTTTTGAAAAAGCTGCTAACGGAGGAACTGGCGCAACATGGATTTTGTTAAAAAGTGATCACTCTTAATGATGTTTATAATTAATTAATAAAATTAATTGATTATAACGCCTGTTATTTTTTCATTTGTTTCAATATGAGAAAAAACATAATTTGGGTTAATAATTTGCTTTATTTTTTCTTCGATACTTATTCCGTCAATTCCATAACCGATGGCGTCCCATCCATCAACTTTTTGCCGGGCAAATAATTCAATTCGGCTAAGATTCCCGAATAATTGTTCGATTCGTTCCCGGACAACAGGAGGTTTTGTAGAGTGTCCAAGCCGCTGGTGCATTACAATCTGCGGAACGGTTTTATCTACGGCTTTTATATGCCCGCGCATTCCAAGCAGACAAACTTCGATATTTGATTTCGTATAACTACCCATTCCGGCAAGAGGCATTCCGTCTTTTTTTGTTTTTACCCAGGCGAAAGCGCAGGTTTTGTATTTAAATCCCCAGCTTTCCATAACTTTTATACCATCCGGAAGGGTTGGCATAGTTGTCCAAAGAAACAATGCGCAATTTTTGTCACGTAAACATTTTACGTTTATAGCGCAAATTTCTTCGGTAGACATGGTTTTATAGTGTTTTTCCGGCGCGAAATTGCCGCCGTTTTTGCCCGCTCCCCACAAATATGCCCACGGCGGATCCGCATAAATAATCTGATACTTCATGATTTATATAGTCCTTTAGTTTTACCTGCGTTCTGTAATTCGAATACGTAAAGCCGGAATCTCAAAACGTATATTTCCCTGTTCCAGTGTTCTTGCGGGCAGAAAAAACTCTCCGATTTCCAGCGGAATAAGCGAGAGCCTGAGTATGTAGCCGTCTTCGGTTTCTCTCGATGAAAGTTGTGAGCGTGAGAGTATTACCCCCGGCGGCACTTCCGGCATAAAAAAAGTTTGAGGAGGCAGCTGTATTTGTCTATTTCCTGCCTGCGAATTGTTCAAGCGAAGCGAAAAAACAGCCCGCTCACCTGCCGGCAATTGCTGAGGATTGTTTTCCCAGGCAAAATGTAAAGTTGTAAACAAATTATGATCTATTGCCTGCACATCAAAAGCTAATAACCCGGTTTCTGTAACGCCATGAGGGGTAACAATCGAAAAAGAATTCAGGATAATCCGCCCGCTCACATTCGGTATCAACCTAAATTC
>WQWD01000044.1 GCA_009785545.1 Treponema sp.
CCTCCGGCTAATTTTTTTACTTCGTCAACAGAGACAAAATTGAAATCACCTTCGATGGAGTGTTTTAGACAACTTGCGGCTACCGCAAACTCCAGCCCGTCCTGCGCCGGCATCCCTTGCAGGTTTGCGTAGATAAGCCCCGCACCAAAACTATCGCCGCCGCCGACTCTGTCTACAATGTGTACTGCGTATTTTTTTGAGAAGTGAAAGTCTGTTCCCGTATACAGCATTGCGCCCCAGTTGTTGTCGTTAGCCGAAATCGATTCCCTTAGTGTTATTGCAACTTGTTTTAAGTCAAATCTTTTTTTAAGTTCGACGGCAACTTCTTTGTAGCCGTCATGGCTTATTTGCCCGGATGTTACATCGCTGCCTGAAGCTTTAATGCCGAATACATCGGCGGAGTCTTCTTCGTTTGCTATACAAAGATCAACGTATTGCATAAGCCTGCTCATAACTTGTCCGGCTTTTTCCCGTGTCCAAAGGTTTGCACGGTAATTCAAATCGCAGGAGATTGTTATTCCTTTTGATTTTGCTATCTTGCACGCCGCAAGACAAATAGCTGCGGCGTTTTCTGAAAGTGCAGGAGTTATCCCTGTAAAATGAAACCAGTTAACACCTGAAAATATTTTATCCCAATCAAAATCGGATTCTTCGGCGTCTGCGATTGCCGAATGCGCGCGGTCGTAGATTACTTTTGAAGGACGCTGTGATGCTCCCTTTTCCAAAAAGTAAACCCCCACTCTTGATCCGCCTCGTGTAATTAGCGAGGTGTCCACGCCAAATTCCCTTAGTTTATTTACAGCCGCTTGTCCAATTTCGTGTTTGGGCAATTTGCTTACAAAAGCCGCATCAATGCCAAATCCTGCCAAAGAGACAGCGACATTCGCCTCGCCTCCGCCGTAGGTTGCGCCGTAGGTATTTGCCTGTACAAAACGATAATAACCCTCAGGCGCCAGCCTTAACATTATTTCGCCAAATGTTATAACTTTCATAATTACTCCTTAAACGTCAGGTGTTTTGCCGTCTTGCACCATTATATGTTATAATCTGATTGAATACAACTTCCGCAAGCAGTATACTTTATTTATGAATAAAACCTTTAATCCAAAATTGATAAAAGCTTTGGCTATCGATCTTGACGGGACTTTATTGATGCCGGGTGCTGTTCTCGGAGAGCGCACAATAAATTGTATAAAACGATTGATGTTAAACGGTATGCAGGTAATGATCTCAACAGGCAGAGCGATTGAGGCCGCCGAGCGTTTTCGTGCCGCTCTGGGTGCTGAGGGTCCGATGGTCTTTTTCAACGGAGCCGAAGTAGCCGATGTTCCATCCGGCAAGGTATTATACACAAATATGATTAACCTTGATGTTGTTAATTACGGCGCTGAAATCGCCCGTGAGCTGGATGTGCATTTTCAGGTTTTTTTGCCGGCAGGTATTTCGCCGCAAACCGGCAGAGAAGACCCTGCTCAGAAGTGGGAAACTCTTCTCATCGACAATTACAACAAAGATGCGGAAATGTATCAAAAACATACCGGCATTATACCTGTTGTGATGGACTTTCAAAAAATTTCCGCCATGCCGGATGTCAAAGGCTGTGTCAAAGGTATGTACGTTGCCGACCCTTCAAAACACGATGATATTCGCAAAAAGATGGCCGATCGTTTTGGCGGCAATATAAATATTTTCCGCAGTCTTCCAACATTTTTAGAAATAATCAATGCCGGTGTTTCTAAAGGCGAGGGGCTTAAAATCGCCATGCGGCACAGAGGTTTAAACCCCCAAGAGGTAATCGCCTTTGGAGACGAAGAAAACGATTTACCGATGTTTTCTGTCGTTGGCTTTTCCGCCGCTCCTGAGAGTGCAAGAGAACAAATTCGTGACGCAGCAGACTTTGTTTTTGGCTCAAACGCCGATGAGGGGCTTGCTGTTTGGCTGGAGGAAAGATTTTTATGAAGTGGTTTGGAAAAGCGGCAGTTTTTTTTCTTGTAGTGGTTTCCGTATTATTTGTCCCCTATGAGTAAATACATTTTATCTCTGGATCAAGGAACAACAAGCTCTCGTGCAATTCTTTTTGACCATGCCCTTAATGTCGTGGGCGGCTTAGTTGAGCAAAAGGAGTTTGCGCAAATTTATCCGAGGGAAGGCTGGGTGGAGCATGATCCTTTGGAAATATTTTTGTCGCAGGATTCTGTCATGCGGGAGCTTCTTGCGAAAACAAATACAAAGCCGCACGATATTGCCGCCATTGGTATTACAAATCAGCGTGAAACTACAATTCTTTGGGACAAAAAAAGCGGGCAGCCTGTTTACAATGCGATTGTCTGGCAATGCAGGAGAACTTCCGCTATTGTTGATGCGTTAAAAAATGACGGGTTAGGCAGTTACATCACAAAAACAACAGGGCTCATCCCTGATGCGTATTTTTCCGGCACAAAAATTAAATGGATTTTAGATAATGTCGAAGGTGTCCGTGAAAAAGCAGAAAACGGTGAAATACTTTTTGGTACTGTGGATACATGGCTAATCTGGAAGTTTACTGGGGGAAAGGCGCATATTACAGATTATACTAACGCAAGCAGAACGATGTTGTTTAACATTCATACGCTTGATTGGGATGATAAGCTTCTTGAAGCTCTCGATATACCGCGCGCTGTTTTGCCGGAAGTAAAGCCGTCCGGCGCTGTATTCGGCATGGCGGATATTTACGGGGCGGAAATCCCAATCGCAGGCTGCGCTGGTGATCAGCAGGCAGCGTTGTTCGGTCAATGTTGTTTTGAAAAAGGAGACGTAAAATGTACTTACGGTACTGGCTGTTTTTTGTTGATGAACACCGGGGCAGACATAAGCGAAAGCAAAAACGGCTTAATTACGACAATCGCCGCTGGCTTTAGCGGCAAGCCTCAGTATGCACTGGAAGGTTCGGTTTTTACTGGAGGAGCTGTTGTTCAATGGCTGCGTGATGAGATGCGCCTGATAACGGAAAGCGCCGACAGCGAGTATTTTGCCGAAAAAGTCAGCGGCACTGGCGGCGTCTACATTGTCCCGGCGTTTACGGGGCTTGGCGCTCCGTATTGGGATATGTACGCTCGAGGCTGCATTGTAGGGCTTACACGGGGGACTAATCAAGCGCATATTGTCAGAGCCGCCCTTGAGTCAATCGCTTTTCAGGTAAAAGATATTTTATGCGCAATGGAAAGCGACCTTAAAATCGAAATATCCGAGCTAAAGGTTGACGGAGGAGCGAGTATCAACAAATTTTTGATGCAATTTCAGGCTGATATTTGCGGAACATCGATTGTGCGTCCTGTAGTGCATGAAACCACCGCACTTGGAGCCGCTTGTCTTGCGGGAATCACTGCAGGTTTTTGGAAAGATCAAAATGAAATAAAAACCCACTGGCAGAGGCGTGCTTTGCAAGGCACTGTTTTTAGACCTCAAATGGACAGTGATAAGCGAGAGAGTTTGACTGAGGGTTGGCATGAGGCGGTTGGCCGAGCTGTGGGAAAACTGCCTGTCAAATGCGGATCACCCCTTGATCTTCCTCCTCATTCATGATACAAACATATAAAAGCTATGAAATACTTCGATCCGGCGAATCTTGCTATAATTGCCTGCCCTGGTGGGGATGTCTTTGCTAATGAAGTAATCGAACATTTACGCCATAAATATCGCCACAGCCGTAAACAGGTAGAAGAACAACTTTCCAAACATTATAACGTAAATAAAGAACAGGTCGCCCTTAATATCGACTTGGTGAATCGGGTTGCGAGCAGAGGAACTAATTTACAAAGCGGAATAGGCAAGTACACGAACGCCTCTTTTAAGGTTCCCGTGAAATTTTCGTTGTTTCCAAACGGAGAAATTAAAGCGGAAATCGAAGAATCAGTGCGCGGCAAAGATATTTATATCTTTCAGGATATGGAAAATCGTTATCCTGTTATGTTTTCTGGCGGCCAGATGGTTGATAATTTCTCCATAAATGATCATCTTATGACAACTATGGTCACAGTTGATGCCGCTCAACAATCCGGGGCAGGGCGGATCACGCTGGTTATACCTGTGTACCCTTATGCCCGCCAGCACAAAGCGAAGGGGAGGGAAGGGCTTACTGCCAGCAGAATCGGGAAGATATTCGAAAGCTTGGGCGTTCACCATATAATCACGCTGGATATTCATTCAAGAGATATTATCAACGCTTTTCATAAAATGCGCCTTGAAAACCTTCATGCCAGTTATCAAATTATACAAACGCTGACGCAAATGGATAATATTTTAAACGATGATTTTGTTGTAGTTTCTCCGGACACAGGAGCGGTTGACAGGAATAAGTTTTATGCGTCAGCTCTTAAAAAGCCTCTCGCTCTGCTTTACAAAGAAAGAGATTATTCCAAAATCAGCCGTGATGCTGCTAAATCCAATATTTCTCAGATTCGACTGTTGGGTAATGTTAAAGATAAAACTGTTTTTATGGCAGACGATATGCTGGGAACAGGCGGAACATTGATAAAAGGAATGAAATTACTCATGGATAATGGCGCTCGCAGGATTATCTGCGCTATCAGTTTACCTCTTTTTTCCGGAGATGCGATAGCTCATTTAGACGAAGCCTACAAAGAAGGGTTATTTTTCCGTATTATCGGAACCAACGCTGTTTATCACGAAGAACTTCTTAACCGTGAGTGGTATGTAAGTGTTAATATTTCCAGTTTATTTGCTCATGTGATTTCCCGCCTCCATCAAAATCAGTCTGTTTCAAGTCTGCTTGATAACTCAAGAATTATCAATCGTCTGATTTCTAAAACAGTGACTAAGGAACCTCAGAACGAGTTGCCCTTTGCGAGTAAAAAAACAGCGGATTAAAACAGGATTGTCGGGGCTTTTTTAAATTAACCGAGTGTTAAAAAAATTCTGTTAGTTAAAATCTTAATATCTCACATGGGAGCACGGGGTTAAGCTCTGTGTTCTTTGCATTTTCTGCGCCCCGTGCTCCTGTGAGATTAAATTGAAAAACCAATGGGTCATTTTTTTGCTTTCGCTTTGGCTTTTTTTTCTATTCTTCTTTTTACAAGTGTCTTGGTTTTTGGACTTGATTTTGCCGATGTTTTTTTTGCAGCAGGTTTTTGTACCGCCGGTTTTTTAACCGTAGTTTTCTTGGCTGTTGGTTTCTTTGCCGCCGTTTTTTTAACCTCCAGTTTTTTAACCGCCGGTTTTTTAACCGTAGTTTTCTTGGCTGTGGACGTTTTCGCAGTCTCTTTTTTTCGCTGTCTGGCGTATTTTTGGTTAAGATTTGCTTGATATTCGCAACATTCCGAACATAGAGTATATCCTTTTTTTACTTTCCCGCCGCAACGGGGGCATTTCCCGTTTGCTATTCGTGATTGATACCTTTCTTTTCTTTGCTCGTTAATTTCTTCTCTGTGTGCTTCACGGTACCTTCGTTGCCTTTCTCTGTTAGCAAGCCGAGTTTTTTCGTCAATCATTTCTCGTCTCCTTATTTATGATGATAATTTTTCTAATATAGCATATTTTTATACTTTTGTATATAGTTTTACTAGAAATGTTTAAATATTTTTATATTATTGATGCCAGGGTAAAATTGATTTGTATATTGCTGTTAACAATACTTGTTTTTATGATTAACAGACCATACCCCGCATTTTGCTTATTAATAACTTTTATCATTATTCGTTTTATCGCTAAAATACCGCCTCCAGGATGGAAAGCTTTAAAAAATCTTTCATTGTTAGCATTTTTTATTATATTGATTCAAACTTTCTTTGGACAGGGAGATATTTACATAGTGCCCCCCCTTTTTAACGGCTTTGTATCGTTAACAGTAGAAGGTTTAATATTTGGTTTTATGATTGTGTGCCGCCTGTTCGCTCTGGTGGTTATTTTGCCTGTTTTTACCGAGACAACTTCGCCTAATCAGATTGCTGCAGGTCTGTCTTCGCTTGGGTTTAATTACAAAACAGCGTTTTTAATCACTACGGCTTTTAACCTTGTTCCTTTTTTCAAGGACGAAGCGGCTCGTATAATGGATGCTCAAAAATTGCGAGGCTTTTATGCGTTTGACAAAAAAAACATTTTTTCAGGCCTTAAGGCATATTCTGGTCTTTTGGTTCCGTTGATGTTTGACGCTATGAGAAAAGCTCAAATATCTTCTGCCGCTATGGATTCAAGAGCTTTTGGCATTTACAAAACAAGAACATGGATTAGTAAACCGCAAATGAAAAAAACTGACTTTTTACCGATTGTTTTTTGTGTTATATATATTACCTGTATGTTGTTTTTTAATTACTATTAATACAGGGACTATATTGAGTATAATTAAATTCGAGAATGTTTCTTATTCTTATTTACAAAATGATAAACCCGCCCTGCAGAATGTCACGTTATCTGTCATGGAAGGGGAATTTTTGGCTGTCATGGGGGAAAACACGGCAGGAAAGACAACTTTCTGCAAGCTGATTAACGGACTTATCCCCCATTTTACCGGAGGTTTCCTCGCAGGCGCTGTTTTGGTAGACAATCAAGATGTTGCCGGCATGTCTGTTCCTGAATTGGCGTGTACGGTTGGAATGGTTCTTGACGATCCTGACGCCCAGCTCTTTACGTCATCTGTGCGCCATGAAGCTGCGTTTGGCCCTGAAAACCTTTGCCTGCCTGTCTGCGAAATAAAACAGCGTACTAAACACGCCCTGTTTTCTGTCGGGCTTGACGGCTTCGAAGACAGATTGCCTTCGACTCTTTCTGGCGGAGAGAAACAACGCCTGTCGATTGCTGCTGCGCTTGCGATGAAAAGTAAAATCCTCGTTCTCGATGAGCCTTTGCGCCGCCTCGATCCTCAAGGCGCGCTGGAAGTAATGGCAGTGTTAAAAGACTTACAAATTAAACACAAACTGACTATTGTTATGGCGGAACACTCAAGCGCCATGATGGCTAAATTCGCAGACAGAGTGTGTGTTCTAAAAAATGGCCGTATTACGGCTTTAGATAATGCTAAAACAATATTTGTTAGTCGCTCTTTGCCGGAAGAAAACGGTATTCAGCCGCTTAACGATGAGGGCAATTCTGCTTTTTTTTCATACGGAGAAAAAAATGAGCAAGCCGGCAGTAAAAGTTTTTCTGTTTCCTCTGTGCCCTCTGTGTTGGATATTGTCAATTTTTCTTTTAGCTATCAAAATAATGTAAATATCGAAAATATCAATCTGAAAATTGCCGAAAACGATTTTGCGGCGATTATGGGGCGCAATGGGTGCGGAAAAACGACGCTGTTTAAAAACATAACAGGTCTTTTACGCCCGTTAGCAGGGGATATTTTTATTCGAGGGAAAAACACAAAGGAACTTTCGATAAGTGATATTTCAAAAGAGATAGGTTACGTTATGCAAAACCCCGATTCTCAGTTGTTTACAAATTCTGTTTACAAAGAAGTTTCTTTTGCTTTGAAAAATATGCGCCTTTCCAAACGGGAGATAAAACAACGTGTGGAAGATGCTTTAGAAACAGTTGGTCTTTATAAACGTGAAACATTTTTAGATACACTTCCACGGCAAAATCACGGTGATGACGAAATCTCCATCATGGATGTTTTCCCGCACGCTTTAAACAAAGCGGATCGTACAAAACTTGTTATAGCCTGCGTACTTGCGATGGGTACAAAGATTATTCTGTTTGATGAAGTTGACGCAGGAGATTATCAGGATAATCTGAATATCATGAATGCCGCAAAAGCTCTTCATAAAAAAGGTTATACAATAATATTTGTTACGCATAACGAATATCTGGCAAATAACTTTGCGTCAAGGATAATTAAAATGGACAGAAATGGAATTATAGGCGATGCATACTTGTAAAACCAAACCGTAAAGCGTTATGCTAAAATATGAAATACTTTGAAAGAGACAGTAAAAAGGTTACAAGACATACTGCTGTAATTGCTGTATGGGCGGCGGTAGTGGCGGCAGGGCATTTGCTGCCGACTTTTCCAATATGGGGAACCGGCGGTACATTTTCAGTATCATCAATTTTGAATCCTCTGTCCGGGATATTCTTTGGCCCGTTAGCCGGTGCGCTCAGTTCTGCGATTGGCGGTTTTATCGGAAGTATGATAGCTCCCCATACTGCGTGGATGGGGCCGGCAACATTTATTGTAGGAACTACTACCGCTTTTGTTACGGGCTGTATTTCGTGGGGAAATTGGCCGCCTGTCGCTATAAATAAAAATGGCAGTTTTACTTTTAACGGCGGGATAATCGTATACATAATTGGTACTATTTTATGGTTTACTCAGGAAATTGGCAGAAACGTTTTTTTCTTTCCTGTCGTATTTTACGGGTTGGGTTTAATTGTTATGATTTTAGGGCTGATTTTTGCGAAAAAGTTTTTTGCGTCATCTAAACAGCGTTTAAAGCGAACAGTGCAAACAGGGTTTGCAATTTGGTTATGCGCATTTGCAGGGCTTGTTGGCGGCGCATCCATCGGGAACTTTTTTGGTTTAGTGCTTTTTCGGTTGCCGGTAGAGTTATGGTCTGTTCTTATGATTACAGCCCCGATTGAACGGGCGCTTTTTGCGTTAGGCGCTGTGTTTGTTGGAACGCCGCTTATGACCGGGCTTAGGCAGATTGGGATACCGATAGGGCCGCAGGCTGAATGATGTTCAAAACATCGCAGACACCACTCAAAAAACGGTATCTGATACGTTTGCGTTACCATGCCAATTTTACATTGCCTGAACAACCATCATATGGTACAATTAAAATATAAGATTTAGACTTTTGGAGAATTTTATGATAGCAAATCAAGAATATATCATTGAAAATATTGATTTTTCTATGAAAATGGAAGATATGCCTCTAACAGAAGAGGATAAAATCAGGTTGAGAGTTTGTCTCAATGGAAACAGAGATGTTAATGAAGTTTTGCAGGAAACGATAAAAAAGCATACCTTTATAAAAATATAACTTTATGGGAGAACATGATTACAGTTATAGCGGTTCAGAGACCTACTGCTATGCCGGAACTGACATTTTAAGAAACAAACTTGGAATCAAGGACGAAGTGGCATTAACAATAGCAGAAAGAGAAATAACAAGTTTAAAATTGTTAATGCTTTATAAAGGACCAATTGTAGAAATATTTAATTTTGAGTCTTTATGCAGAATACATAAAACAATATTCGAAGACATATATGAATGGGCTGGGCAAATTCGGCATGGAGATTTTTTCTCAAAAGGAAATTCAATTTTCTGTCGCGGGCAATATATCATTGAAAATGCAAACGCAATAATGGAAAGCCTTCAAAAAGAAAATTTTCTGAAAAAGATGAACAAATTAGGGTTCACAGAAAGACTTGCTTATTATATGGGTGAAATAAATGCGTTACATCCGTTTCGAGAAGGAAATGGAAGGACTCTGCGGGAATTTTTCAGACAATTGTCTTTGAACGCAAATTATATTTTGGATTTTAGTAAGACGGCGAATGGTGAATTATTAATAGCAGATATTGCCGCATTTAACGGCGAATATGAAAGTTTAATAAAAATACTAAAAGAGGCTATAAGCGAAAGATAGGCAACCTCAACAAACGGTATATGCTCCGCCGCCGAAGCTTGTACGAGATTTTGACAAGTGGTGAGTTTGTGCAATTATGTGCAATTATGGGGTTGTCACTTTGACATAAAATATGGTATACTCCAATCACGAGGCAAGAGACGGCTGTATGTTGCATTTTAAGCTATGTCAGCTTGTTGAATTCAAATTCTTTCTCTATGTTCGTTTCCATTTTAAAAAGTTTTACCCAATTTCAAAGCTAAATTAAGGAGACAAAGCATGGATGTTTCTTCACAGATGGATTTTTCCCTGCGGCTTCAGCTGGAAGCAAAGAAAGATAAAATCAAGATGATAGTGGGTGCGGGCGTTATGGTGTTCGCACTGTTGGCGGTTATGATTTTTGTTTACGTTGCGGTGCAAAATCGGATGCTGGCGCTTATCATTACGGGCGTTTTCGTGGTTGCGATGTTTGCAGGTGCGATATTTCTTGTTATGCGCATGCTGATAAAGATGGAGCACGACAGTTTCGGCCAGGGGGCGCATCTTGTCATGGAAAGCCTTTCGGTGAATTCCGTCATGCTCACCAAAGATCTGAAGATCGAGTACTGCAATGCGGCAGCCCCCGAATTGTACGGCTTCAAGAGCAGAAGGGAATACCGCGATGGGTTCTTTTCAATTATCCCCGAATTCCAGCCTGACGGAAGCCGTTCGTTAGACGAAATAGCCAAGTTTATCCAGACGGCTATGTCCGATGGAAAAGTAACTTTCGAGTGGTGGAATAAAATGCCAACCACCGGCGAATTGATTCCGCTCGAAATTACCCTTGTCAAAACGGTCTTCGAGGGCGAGGCGCATTTCCTGGAGTTTGCCACGGACATGCGGGCAATCTTAAATGCTAAGAAAAACGAAGAAGCTTTCAAAAAGAGGCAGCAGGCGATACTGGACGCAGCGCCCATGTTATGCTCGGTCTGCGACGAGCAAGGCAATATCGTGGATGTAAACAAGGAAGCGGAGAAAATGTTCGGAATATCGGACAAGCAGGAGTTCGTCAAAAGATACTACGACTTTATCCCGAGCCGCCAGCCGGACGGCTCTGACTCGCGCCAGAGAAATGCCGAGACCATAATACAGACCATCAGGGACGGGGACATGCGTTTCGAATGGATGTACCAGACCGCTGACGGCCACCCTGTCCCGGTAGAGGAAGTTACGCACCGCATAGACATTGACGGCAAGCCATTCGTTCTGACTTACGCCCGTGACCTGCGGGGCTACTACAAGGAAAGAGAAAAGGAAAGGCATATCCAGGAAAGGATACAAACCATGATGGATCAGTTGAACACCCACGTAACGGATCAGTCCAGCGCCATCACCGAGTCTTCAGCCAGCATTGAGGAGATGATAGCCAACATCAACTCCGTCACCAACATCGTGTCCAGGAATTCGGAAAACGTGAAGGGGCTTGAGGAGGCTTCGCAAGTGGGACACGCCGGTCTTAACGGGGTCGTTGCCGACATTCGGGAAATCTCACAGGAGTCCGAATCCCTGCTCGAGATCAACTCGGTGATGCAGAGCATTGCGAGCCAGACCAACCTGCTTTCCATGAACGCCGCTATCGAGGCGGCGCACGCTGGTGAATCGGGGCGCGGTTTCGCCGTTGTTGCGGACGAGATACGCAAGCTCGCTGAAAACTCCAGCAAGCAGTCCAAGACCATTGGCAGCGTGCTTAAAAAGATCAAGGGCTCTATCGACAAGATAACCAAATCGATGGACAACGTTCTCGGTAAATTCGACGCAATAGAAGACGGGGTAAAAGTCGTGTCAAAGCAGGAAGAGGTTATCCTGGACGCCATGCGGGAGCAGGGTCAGGGCAGTGAGCAGATAATGATCGCAATAGGTCAGGTGAACGAGGTCACCCACCGTGTAAAGGCGGACGCCCAGCGTATGGCCGAAAGCAACAAAGAGGCCATGCAAAAGACCAGTATGGAATCCAAAGACCAGGTCGATATGGATATGCTTACGGGTGTCCGTAACAGGAATTATTTTACCCAGACCGGGGAACGGGAGTTGCGCATCTGTGCCGACGGCGGCAGGGACTTCACCATCGTGCTGTTCGGCATCGACCACTTCAAACATATCAACGAAACGTACGGTTCCACCGTGGGGGACGACGTGTTGAAAACACTCGTCGCACGCACCAGACACAACCTTAAAGTAGGAACCTTCGTTGCCCGATACGACGGGGACGAATTTGCGGTTATGCTTCCCAACGTCAACCTCAGAACTGCTGTGAAAATGGCTACCCAACTGCATGAGAGAATAGGAGACAATCCTTTTATGATAAACGGCCAGGTTATCAAAGTCACCGTTTCGATGGGCGTTGTTACCAACTCCGACAATTCCGACAGGTTTTCGGAGCTTATGCGGAAAGCGGAAGAATCGCTTGCCAAGGCCAAAGAAACCGGCAGGAACAGGGTTGTTTCCTGACACCCGATGTGCACCCCGTAATTGTTGGCGGCGGAAAGTTGCAAAATGCGCAATTACGGGGTTGTTGCTTTAACATAAACTGTGGTACAATTCAATCATGAGGCACGAAACATCAGCGGCAAACATTTATAGCGATATTAGCTGGTTGTGTCAAGCCCTGAAATAGGTTGACACTTTTATGCGGCAACCCTATGCATTTTTTCTGGTGTTTCATATCCAAGGGACTTATGCGGACGGCGGGTATTATATAA
>WQWD01000045.1 GCA_009785545.1 Treponema sp.
TGGAAGAGCATGAATTAGGCCCCAAACAAGGTATAAGCAATCTCTCAAGACGTGATGACAGAACAATTCATCTTTTAAAGGTTCTGCATAAAAAAGCCGGCGACACTTTTGAGGCGGGTATTCTGAGGGGCCCGCGCGGAACAGGCAGGATAGAAAAAATAAATTTTGACGGCTCGATTTTTGTTACTTTTCAGGAACATGAGCGTGAAAAATATTTACAGCGTCTTAATTTAAGAATGGCTGTAGCTTTTGTACGCCCGATACAAACACGCCGCCTTTTAAGGGATCTTTCAAATATGGGAGTATCCTCGATTGACATTGTAGGAACTGACCTTGGCGAAAAAAGTTACAGGAATACCAAGTTTTTTGTAAACGGCGGTTCTGAGGCGGCGCTTATCGAAGGCGCTGTCCAGGCACGTGATACGCAAATCCCCATTCTCACGATTTATGAAAATCTTGACAAATGGCTGGAAGAGAGGCCTTGGGACAAAACACGGGATTTGCAAACATTGTTTAATACCGTGAAAATGCCGCTGCTTTTTGCAATGGACAATGTCAGGGCGGAGAGTTCTTTTTTTAATATTTCTTTGTCAACCAGCCCGATGGTTTTAGCTGTCGGCCCCGAAAGGGGATGGTCTGATCGTGAAAGAGATTTGCTGGAAAGAAAAGGTTTTTTGCGCTTGTCCATGGGCGAGCGCCCCCTTCGTACCGAAACCGCCTGTGTGGCGGCGGCGGCACTTGCTATGGAAAAAATTAAAGAATTGTAAGGAGTTGAAAAAATGAATCAGGATCAGGTAAAAGAAAAATTGTTAAAAATTGAAGATGCGCCGCTTGAGTTTACGCTTGTTTTCTCCGGGAAAAAAAGCAAAAAGGTGAACGGTCTTTACAAACCAAACTCAAGAGAAATTATAATCCATAATCGCAACTTTCAACCCGATGAAACTGGGCAAAACCTTTTGTTATACACGGCTATTCATGAATATGCTCATCATCTGCACGCTTGCGCTCGCGGCGGCACTTTGGCTCCCAGAGCGCATAACTCTCAATTTTGGGCGATATTCCATGAGCTGCTGGAAAAAGCCGAAGCGAAAAAAATATACGTTGATGTGTTTAACGCTTCTCCTGAACTTTTAAAACTTACGGGGGTTATCAAGGAAAAATATCTTAAAAATAACGGTCAGTTGGTAAAGGAGATGGGCAAACATCTGCTTACGGCTCATGATCTTTGTTTTAAAATAGGCGTGCGTTTTGAAGATTGGGTTGACAGAATGCTTCGCATTCCAAGAGCCGCCGCCAATACGGCAATCAAAATGTTTGAATGGGACATCTCACCCGAAGTAGGCCCCGACAATATGCGTTTCCTCGCCGGGATTCGTAACACCGAAGAACGTCAAGCTGCCGAAGCCTCGCTCATAAAAGGCAAAAGCCCCGATACTGTAAAGGTTCAGGTGCGTGGTAAAGAAACAGAACAAGACCCGACTGTAATGCTGGAAAAAGAAAAGGCAAGACTGGAAAGAACGATAGCTCAGCTTTCTAAACGGCTTGAGGATGTGAAACGTGAGCTTAAAGAGAAGTAAAGCTGATATGTTTGATCATCATCCGCATTTTTGATACTATAAAATCAGCATGAACAATAAACCAAAAAAAGTTTACATAGATTACAATGCAACCACCCCGCTCAGGCAGGAAGTAAAAGCCGCCATGACAGACGACATTGATGTTTTTGGCAACGCTTCCAGTATGCACGCTTCAGGCAGGTTGGCTCGTAACATGATAGAAAAAGCTCGAACCGCCGTCAGCGATCTTATCGGGGCAAAAAACGGAAACATTGTGTTTACCTCCGGCGGCTCGGAGGCTAATAACATGGTGTTCCATACAATGCGCCGGTTAATCGAAACCTCGGCTCCCAATTCCAGAGACGAAATTCTTACAACGGCAATAGAACATCCATGTGTTTTAAATTCCGCTTTACATTTAAAAAACGAAGGTCTAAAAGTAATTGTTTTACCTGTTGATGAATACGGAAAACTTAAAATCGATGCGCTCGAAAATGCGCTTGGCAGCAATACCTTGTTTGTGTCGGTAATGTCGGCTAACAACGAAATCGGCACAGTGCAGGATATAAAACAAATTGCCGCCCTTGTGAAAAAGGCTGGTGCTTTTTTTCATGTTGATGCGGTGCAGTCAATCGGAAAAACACTTGTAAATGCCTCCGAATTAGACGTTGATTACCTGACGATTTCCGCTCACAAAATATACGGCCCTAAGGGAGTTGGAGCGTTATACGCAAGAAAAGGCGTTCCATTGTTTCCATTGGTGTACGGCGGCCATCAGGAAGACGGTTTGCGTGCTGGAACTTACAATAATGCGGGTATTTTGGGTTTTGGCAAGGCAGCGGAAATCGCCTCTGCCGAAACAGAAAAATACGCAAAAGAGATGTCGGTTTTACGTGACAGATTAAAAGAAGGGCTGCTCAAAACAATCCCCAAAATCAAAATAAACGGTCATCCCAAAGATGTACTTCCCAATACGTTAAACGTTTCTTTTCCCGGCGCTGAAGGCGAGGCGATTTTACTTTCCATGGATATGCAGGGAATTGAAGTCTCGACAGGTTCCGCCTGCGCTTCGGGAAGCCTCGAGCCGTCTCATGTGCTTTTGGCGACGGGGCTGGGGCCGGAACTTGCCCACGGGTCAATTCGTTTTAGCCTGGGGTGGGGGATTACACAAAACGATATTGATTATATTATTGAAGTATTGCCGCCCATAATTGCAAGATTAAGGGCGATGTCAACATTGTCTTGGAAATAAGGAAAAAATATGTCAGATTGGTTATATTCAGAAACAGTTAAAGAGCACTTTACAAGTCCAAAAAATGTGCTGACGGAAGATGAAGCTGCTTTTGCGCCTGACGCAAGAGGACAGACGGGTAACATCAAGTGCGGAGATCAAATGTTGATGCTCCTGAAAATCAAAGATGATGTTATAACCGATGTACGCTGGAGAACTTACGGCTGCGCAAGCGCCATCGCTTCTACCAGTATGCTTTCGGAAACTATAAAAGGCATGAACATCGAAGACGCTTACAAAATCCGCCCCGAAGACCTTGTTGAAAAACTTGGAGGTCTTCCAAATTCTAAAATCCACTGTTCCGTGTTAGGTGATAAAGCTCTAAGAGAAGCTGTCAACGATTATCTTGAAAAAACCGGCAGGGCAGGTCTTTTTGTCGAGGTTGCTGCCGTTATCTGCAACTGCCTTGGCATTACCGATAAGGATATAGAAAATGCCTATCAAAACGGAGCGCATAATTGGGAGCAGCTTCAAATGGCGACCAAAATCGGCACAGTCTGCGGAGGCTGCCGAGAGAAAGCCGAAGAGCTCTTACATGGGTTTGAGCATATCTACGGGGATTAGACACTTGTTACAAAGCGATAACCCGAAGTTCATGCAGAGGTTTTTCGTAAGGGATAACATAAAAAGATTTTTCAGAGATTTCCTGCGTGTATATTTTTTTTGCCTTTTGATTTTTTTCCGCCCAAGCTATTCCCTGTTCAACTCTTTCAATAAACTCAATCTCCCTTTGCAGAGTTTTCAATTTTTCATTGAGAATCAAACTTCAAAGGCTTGACTCTGCCATTATGCATACTTTAGAATTTGTGCCATGTCAAAAGTTTTTGAATATATGAAGCCCTACACTGGCATGATTCTCTGTACTGTCGTACTGCTCGCAATGGAGGCGGGCTTTGCTCTTGTATTGCCCGGTTATATGGCGGACATCGTGAACGACGGCGTACTGCCCGGCCACATATCCGTAATCTGGCGCAACGGCATAATTATGCTTCTGATAACGCTGGCGAGTATGGCTGTGGCTCTGGTTACAGGTTTTTTTACGGCAAGAACAGCCACCGGCGTAGCCAATGATTTACGTGAAGCTGTGTTTAACAAAGTTCTTAGTTTTTCAAACGCCGAAGTAAACAAGTTCGCCACATCGTCGCTTATTACCCGCACCACAAACGACATAATGCAGGTACAAAATACCCTGATGATGGCGATTCGTCAGTTTATCTACGCTCCGATGATAGGTATCGGCGGCGTCATCAGAGCGCTTGACAGAAATGTGTCGATGGCATGGATAATCGCCCTTGCTACAATTATTATGATTGGCCTTTGCGCAATTTTATTTATCATCGCCCTGCCAAAGTACAAAGCATGGCAAAAATTGATAGATCGATTGAACTTGGTTTCTCGCGAAAACTTAAGCGGCATTTTGGTTGTAAGAGCTTTCAGCACCCAAAACTTTGAAAAAAAACGTTTCGCAAGGGCAAACAAGGAATTGGCGACAACAGAATTGTTTGTAAACCAAACCTTTGCGTTTATGACACCCATTATCGCAATGATTCTGAACATTACAACAGCGCTCATCGTTTGGGTTGGGGCACGGCACGTCTCGGCATTTCGGGTTGACATTGGAGACATCTTTGCGTTTCTCCAGTACGGAATGTTGATCATCTTCGCCTTTCTGATGATTTCCATAATGTTTATCATGGTTCCTCGTGCGGCAGTAAGTGCTGCCCGTATCAAAGAAGTGTTGGAAACAGAAGGCACTATTCGTTACAGAAAAAACCCGCTGCCGCTGCCCGCAGATTTTAAGGGCATTGTCGAGTTTCGTGATGTTACATTCCGTTATCCTGATGCTTCAGAAAATGACGATAGTGTACTTAACAATATTAGTTTTACAGCCAGACCCGGCAAGACTACTGCCATAATCGGCGCTACAGGGTGCGGCAAATCAACCGTGTTAAAATTACTCTTGCGTTTCTTTGACGTAAACTCCGGCGGGATTTATCTTGACGGAATCGACATAAGAGATCTTCACAAGGAAGAACTTCACAATAAAATCGGTTATGTTCCGCAAAAAGCCTCGCTGTTTTCCGGCACAATCCGCTCCAATTTGCTTTACGCTGACAAAGACGCCACGGAACAAAAAATCCTTGACGCTGTAGAAATTTCGCAGTCTGAGGCATTCATACAGGGGAAACCGGGAGGGTACGAAGCCAATGTCGCTCAAGGCGGCTCGAATTTTTCCGGCGGACAAAAACAGCGGATTTCCATTGCACGGGCGCTTGTGAAAAACGCTCCGATATATCTTTTTGATGACAGCTTTTCCGCATTGGATTTAAAAACCGATGCCCTCCTGCGAGCCGCACTGAAAAGAAAAATGCAAGGCTGCACCATGCTGATCGTCGCTCAAAGAATTTCTACAATTATGGACGCAGACCAAATCGTAGTTTTGGATAACGGCAGAATCGCAGGGCTTGGCTCTCACAACGAATTGATGAAAACCTGCGAAGTGTATAAGGAAATCGCCGCTTCTCAACTTGACGGAGAGGAGAGGAACACATGAGCGGGCAACAAGAAAAAAAAGAAGACAGCGGTTTTGATATTTCCGGCGGTGTGAACCAAGGAGTTGCCGACAAAGCAAAAGACGCTAAAAAAACGCTGAAAAAATTAGCAATATATTTAAGCCCGCACAAATGGGTGCTTTTAGCTGTATTGATATTCGCTTTGGTTTCCACGGCATTTGCTGTCATAGGACCCAGAATCATGGGGAGGGTAACAACCATTCTTGTTGACGGCATAGTGGCACACTGGTTTGGTACAGGGCTTCTCACCGATTTCCGCCAAATGGGAACTCTTACATTGGTGTTGATTGGACTTTACACCATATCCGCCCTTTGTGATTTTGTGCAGGAAATCATCATGGCACGGCTCTCTGTCAAAGTTACCTACAAACTAAGAGCGGAAATATCAGAAAAAATGCACAGGCTGCCAATCAACTATTACGACACACGCACGCAGGGTGAGACGCTTTCCCGCATGACAAACGATGTTGACATGATCAGCCAAACGCTTAGTACCAATCTTACGCAGTTGGTAAGATCGGGAACCACGATCATCGGTACTCTTATTATGATGCTTACTATCAGTTGGCTGATGACCCTCTCAGCTCTTATTGTAATTCCGCTTTCCATGTGGATCATGATGAAAATACTTGGAAAATCGCATAAGTATTTCAGCGCCCAGCAGGAAGAGCTGGGGAAAGTAAGCGGCATTGTAGAAGAAACTTACTCAGGCCACAACATTGTACGGGCCTACAACGGCGAGATGGATGCACGCCAAAAATTCAAACAGGCGAATAAAAAAGTTCATACTGCGGCATGGAAAGCCCAGTTTATGTCGAATATCGTAGAGCCGATTTTTAGCTTTGTCGGCAATCTTGGGTATGTGCTTGTATGTGTCATGGGAGGCGTATTGGTGGTACGCAGAGTGATAACCATCGGCGATGTTCAGGCTTTTATTCAGTACATACAAAATTTTACATATCCGTTAGGTGAAATTGGTCTTGCCGCCAATATGCTACAGGGAACGATTGCCGCCTCCGAGCGTGTGTTCGAATTTTTGGAAGAAGAAGAAGAAACCCCTGATGCAAAAAAATCCGTCTCTAAAGAAAATTACGAAGGGAGCGTAAGCTTTCAAAATGTACGTTTTGGTTACAGCCCTGAAAAAATAATTTTAAAAGATTTTTCTGCACAGATAGCTCCCGGTCAAACTGTTGCCATAGTCGGGCCGACAGGAGCCGGAAAAACAACAGTAGTAAAACTTTTAATGCGTTTTTACGAATTAAACAGCGGCAAAATCCTGATAGACGAAATTGACGCGGCGGACTTTACCAGAGGTGATCTAAGGGACATATTCGGAATGGTTTTACAAGATACATGGCTTTACAACGCCTCCATCATGGAAAATATTCGTTACGGCTCTCCGAACGCTTCAGATGAAGATGTAATCGCCGCCGCCAAAGCCGCTCACTGCCACGGGTTTATCAAAACGCTGCCCGGCGGTTACAATATGCTCCTTAACGAGGAAGCTTCGAATATTTCGCAGGGGCAAAAACAGCTTTTTACAATCGCTCGGGTAATTCTGAAAAATCCGGCAATACTGATCCTTGACGAAGCGACAAGCTCCATCGATACAAGAACGGAAGTATTAATACAAAAAGCAATGAAAAACATTATGCAAGGGCGGACAAGTTTTGTAATCGCCCACAGATTATCCACAATCAGAGACGCCGATTTAATACTCGTCATGAAAGACGGCGACATCATAGAGCAGGGTAGTCATCAACAATTATTGGAAGTCAATGGCTTTTACGCTGACTTATATAACTCACAATTTTCCGAAGGTGTTGAACCTGAGGAATTAGATTCTTAATGGAGAGAAAAAATGAATTTTGAAGAAACAACAGAAGCAGCCGAAACATCTGAAGCAACCGACAAAAAAAAAGGAAAGGGCAAACTCGTTTTGCTCTTGCTTCTGACGCTGGTGCTTGTGATTGGCGCAAGTGTCGGGTTTCACTTTGCCTGGCAAGGCACAGGTTATCTTGTAACAGACAACGCCAGAGTAACAACGGCTTTAATTTCCGTAACACCGACTATGCCCGGCAGACTTGAACGGTTTGTCATCAGCGAAGGTTGTTATGTGCAAGAAAATGAAATTATCGGCTGGGTAGAAAACGACGAAGCAATGCGCTCGCCTGTAAACGCCCGAGTGATCCATTCAGGCGTTGTGCAAGGCCAGATTGTTTCGCCGATGGAGCCGGTTGCGGTAATGGCGGACATGAACAGGCTTCACGTTCTTGCCAACATCGAAGAAACCGATATTCTGCGAATACAACTTGGGCAAAACGCCGTTATCACAATTGACCCTTTTGGAAACAGACAATTTTTTGGTTATGTTTCGGAAATCGGTCAAATCACGGCCGCCGAGCTTACCGGCAACGCCATGTTTTTTAACACCGGCGGCACTTTCACAAGGGTTACTCATTTAATCCCTGTAAAGATCAATATTATCGATGACATAGATTTATCGACTCTTGTCGGGGTGAATGCCAGAGTGCGAATTCCGCTTAGGCAGCCTGTTATCACTTCGCTGTCTGCGTCTGTTCATAACTCTGACAGTGTTGCAAGAAGCAGAAATGTGTATACCACACTTGGGCTTGTAGTTGATCAGATTAATGTTGAAGTGGGAGATCGCATAACAGCCGGGCAGGTTTTAGCCGCACTTGATAACAGGGATTTGACTAACTCGGCGAATGCCGCCGAAGCCTCTTTAAGAATAGCCGAAATAAATTTAGCGGCGGCGGAACATAACCATGAAGCTGTCAGAATCTTGTATTCAACCAGAGCAATACCGAGTAACGATCTTCGGCAGTCGGAATTTGCGCTTCAAACAGCGGCTGCCTCACGTGGGCAGGCTCAAGCTATGTTTGACACAGCGCAAACTGCTCTGGAAAGGTCTGTAATCAGAGCGCCGATAAGCGGAACGGTAACAGCCGTTTTTGCAAGAGAAGGCGGCATTGGTATGGGGCGTTTGTTTGTCATCGAGGAGGATAATGTCAATATCCATTCCTGCGAAAAATGTTAAGAGTCAATTATGTATTTCCGTTAAATCAGCAGGGTTCAGCATTAGCGGACTTCCATCGGGGCGTTGCGTTAACAGCAGCCCCTGCTGAATTATTATAGACGCTTCAGGGTGTATCATGGTTTGAGACCTTGCCAACATTTGAAGGTTTGTATTAAAGCGGCCCAGATAAGTGTTGTTAATGTCGACAGTTATGGCGTAAAGATCATTGCCGTTTACCCACAAAAGGCTTGATGTATAAATGTCGTGATCGCCCTGTCTTGCCATTTCAAGGCTGTTTGGATTTAGCTCGATAAGGCGGATTGCTCCCCGCCCTGTGGCTTCACCGGCGACAGCAAGTATCCTGCCGCCAAGTACGGTAACTGTTCTTGTTCGAACAGTATCAAGGGGTGATCTTCTTAATTCGCTTCCATCCGCCGGATTAAGCAATAGAACTCTTCCCATTGCGGGGTCATTTGTGTTTAACGCTACCCCATGAACGCCTGATATAATTTCCTGAGAAATCATTGTTTGCTGATCTTCAGCTATTTCCTCACGGTGCTGCTGGGCTTGTTCCATTCTTTGTTCAGCGAAATCTTCAAGCATTTGCGCCTGTTCACGGCGTTCTTCCAGCTCTTCTTCTCGTTCAGCGAGCTCTTGCTCTCGTTCTTCGAGTTCCTGCTCTCTTTCTTCGAGTTCCTGCTCGGCCTCTCTGGCTTGCTCCTCTGTAATTATCCCTTCGTTTTGCTCTTCTTGTATCTGCTGTCTTTCTTCTTCGATTTGGGTTCTTTCTTCTTCGATCTGCGCTCTTTCTTCGGCTATCTGTATTTCTTCTTGTCTGATAACTTCGTGTTCTTCTTGCGCTCGCTGCTCGGCAATATCCGCTTCACGTTCAAGTAATTCTACCAATTGCTGTCTTTGCGGAATACCTTGATCATCTTCTCTTCGCATTTCTTCGATAACTCTTTCTGAGGCAATCGCCGCAATATCAACGGCACTTATTCCGGGCGGGCCAAGCGGAATTACCATCAATGTTTGCCCGGGCCATTCATCGAACCTGATAGAAAGTCCGACTCTTTCCCGTGTCAGATGACTTACCACCTGCGGCTGAAATCGATTGGAAAAATAATCCCAGTTACCACGATATACGGCGTTGTAAATGGTGATGTACTCGGCAAGCAAAAGAGCGTCGTTGGCACTGTAATTGTAGGCGGCTTGCAAAAAGCCTTGAATAATTACACGCAAGTTTCGTACATGATCAACCGCCGCATCTACGCCAATCCCGATAATGTCGGCATTAAGCCTGCCGTCGTCAGTGCCGCCGGTACTGCGAATGATAAAGTATCTGTTTAACTGACCAACCTGAAACGAGTACGTATGAGCCAGCCGCTGTTGAACCGTCATTGCTTGCCGTTCCTGTTGCACAACCCCTGTCCTTTCAGTGAGCTGCAGCCCCAAAGCTACACCAATCTGGCGTATTTCTTCTCTGGTATTTACCCACGCATGGGGTCCCTCAAAGTTAATAAATGTTACCGGCGGAAGATCCCTCATCTCATCCTGGTACACTTGGGTAAAACCTAAAGTTGTTACTACAGTTAAAATAATTACCGCGATTAATATTCGTAAACTTTTCATGCACTCTCCTTAACAAATTCTTGGCAAGCTAATTATAGAATATTTGCGGGAAATTGTGAATAGTGTGTGGTGACAAAGTACGCAAAGGGACTGGGGGCTGCGGTGGGCTGGCAGAAAAAACTCTGCCGAAGAGTCCGCTACAGAACCTCAGCAGAGAATAGAAAAGTCTCAAATAAATTGGAATTGCAATGAAAATATTTTAAATTGCTGAGTTTCTTACGCGGGGAGCGGCAGAGATGTTTTTCCTGCCAGCCCACCGCAGCCCCCAGTCCCTTTGCGTACAAGCTGAGAGGGTGGTTTTATTTCAATTATTTGTGTGTGTTTGTGCCAGCCTCCGCCGCTCCCAGTCCCTTTGCGTACAAGTCTGAGAGGGTGGTTTTATTTCAATTATTTGTGTGTGTTTGTGCCAGCCTCCGCCGCTCCCAGTCCCTTTGCGTACAAGTCTGACAGGGGTTTTTGTTTCAATTATGTTGTGTGTTTTTTCTGCCAGCCACCGCCGTCCGCAGAAGCTCTCTGTAGCTACCATATTTATAGCGTTTTTCTCACTATTCTGAACATTACAATTTTGACATCTTTCTCAAAAAGTATTGCGTTTTTTATAAAACCATGCGATAAAATTTAAGATGAATGTAAAAAAACTGCTTGCTGTTGTATTGTTTGTTTTATGCACAGCTCTTGCCTCTGCGCAGACTGAAAGACCACGATTAGCAGTCTTGCCGTTCGGCGGAGGTGTCGGCGGACAAGGCGAGGCTTTTGCTGATATGCTTTCTCAACGGGCGGAAATATTGTCCGCCTTTGACGTGGTTCCTCTCACTCTTGAAGCAGTCGCAATCGCCGCCGAACACAGGCTTCAAATGGGAGCTTTCGTAGATTCAGATCTTGCCGCTTCTGTTGGCAGGCTTCTTGGCGCTGACTATGTATTAACCGGGCACACACGCAGACTCGGCGGCGGCAGAAACCTTGTGATGGCTGTTGTGATTTGTACTCGCTCGCTGGAGCTGGTTTCGGGGTATTATCGGGTATACAGAAACATCTACGAAGCACGGGGCTTTATGCCTTCGATGGCGCAAAGCCTTGCCAGCACAGTTATTTCACGCCCAACCGCAGGGAGCCTGCCAACATTGGCTGTCGCTCCGATTGGTCTGGTAATCGATCCATCTGACGTAGCCATTGATCGGGACACAGAAGCTTTAGGCATAACTGGGCACGACCTCGAAACATTAGCGCAAATACTCGCCATAGAAATAGCCAACTCGGGTGTTTACTCGGTTTTCCCGAGAGCGTCCGTTATGCGAACCGCTCTCAGTTTGTGGGAAACCCGCATAATAGATGAAAGAGCCGCCGCACTGGACACGCTCGTTCAGGCGTTGTTGGGAATTCTTGACGGTGAAGAAGTTTCGGGCAGAGGTTTAGCGGCTGTCACGGAAGTTGGGCGGGCGGCAGGGACTGACAAAGTGCTTTCGCTTGAAGCACGTCCTCAAGACGGTGTAACAACTTTCCTTGCGCAGATACTCTACACGGAAGAAACCAGCTTGCTTGCTGGAGCCGAAAGAGGTTACGGGACAATTAGTGAGGGAGTAAACCGAATGGCGGAAATTGTTTTACTCCTCACCGCTCCTGAAACCGCAGGCGAGCGAATTGCCGCTCTTGAACGTGAACGGCGAAATTACAGATTGTTTGGAGATAGCGCAAGGTTTTGGAGTCTGGGTATTTCCGCAGGTTCGTCATTTGCAGACCCTTGGGCTATTGGCACACTACAGGGAACCATAGCGCCCTTGCCGTTTGTGTTTTTGCGCTTTGGCGGCGATGTCGGATTCATAAGCGACATCGAAGACGCCGGTTTTTTTTCGCTGTACCCGTTTGCGCACCTCGGCTTTTTTCTGCCCTTCAATGTTACCCCGCTGCCGTTTCGCAGAGGGGGACTGTACGTTGGAGCAGGAGGAGGTTTTATGTTAGCGGAGTATCGTTTTAATGACGTGCTCAATCGGCAATCGGCATTTCTTGCCGACTTTAATGCCGGTATAAACATGGCGAATGTGATCGACATATCATACACAATGCGGACAAACTTTGAATCGTTTAACAGCAAAGTATCCGTTGGAATTATTCACAGATTCAGAACAAGGGGAAGATAATGAGTAACA
>WQWD01000046.1 GCA_009785545.1 Treponema sp.
CATATTGGCTGTTTCCTTTAGTCGTATATTAATGACAATTTAATTGAAATTTATATTTTAGTCAAGAACTTTTCAATCATATCCAAAAATTATTTAATATTTTAAACGCTATGGAGGGTGCTTATTAGAATAAAATCGCATAAAAACTTGCATATACCGTTTGTTATGCGATGTTGGAACTGTTTTTACAGTGCCTTTTCTATACGAGATTTTAACATTATAATCTCTTTATCCTTTTTCGATAATTCGAATATATTGTTTAAAAGCATGCGATAAACTTCCGCAGAAAAATTACTTCCGCTCTTTTCCAATATCGAATAATCTAAATTATTGAAAAATGGTGTTTTATTAATTGTTATAGAGCCATGTGGATATTTTTCAAGAATTTCCACCACTTTTTGCAATTCTATTTTTACTTTTTTTAGTTCTTGTTTTTCTGCCAACATTTGAGCAGCCAAAAGATACACACTAACTCCATATAGTGGTTCTAATTCAAAAATATTAATTATTTGATGAAATAACTTTTGAATTTTATCTAAATCCTCATTTTCAGTTATCCTATATACATTAATCATATTGCCCAATTCCCCAAATATGTTATTCATTGAATAAAAAATATTTTCCTGAATATTTTTTATGGCAGACTTATATTCCTTTTTATGGACATAAATCATACTTAACAATGTTTTAGGATTGACCACTTGAGCAGGCATTTGATTTATAACGGACACCGCTTTATCAAAGTCTTGTAACGATATATACAAGTTTGCTATTTGAAAATAAGACCCTTGTTTAATTCTTAGTTCATCGCTTCCTGTGCATTCCTCATAGACGTCAATTAGTTTAATTGTAAAATTAAAAACTTCTTCTTGAGTTTCTGCTTTTGCAAGGTTGAGCATTGCAATATTTGCCAATTCAAATCTAAGTGGAAAACAGGCGGGAAATTGTTTAAGACACTCTCTCCATTCTTTTTGCGCTTCTGCAAATGGCATTTCAATAAATTTTTGTGAAATATCATCACAAATACCTTTAATTTTTTCAAGGCTTAATTCTGTAGAAAATCCCAGCAGAAAATCAATTGAAACCTTAAAATAACGCGCTATGACAGGTAATAGGGTAATGTCAGGGTTAGTTTGCCCGCTTTCCCATTTACATATTGCAGGTGTGGAAACATCCAATATTTCTGCCAACTGTTCCTGCGTGATCTCCTTGTTTCTTCTTAAAACACGGATCATATCACCAATTTGTAACTTTTCCATTTTTAAACTCCTCATTGTTTAGATAAACAAAGAATAAGATAATGCATACCCGGTTACCATATAACAATGATTAAATAATTAAGGAATATTTTTAACCATTGGTTAATATATTCCATTACATTTTTAGTGCCTTATTTATACATTTATTTACATATTTTGTCAATTTATATCTCGGAAATTTCAATTCAAATGTCGCATAACATATGATTAGCGCAATACGGGATTGCAGCGGAATATTTATTCATGCTGAAGGGTTTAATACCCCGAATGCAACTGCCTCGGGAGAACGACGATACCCTGCTTGCGGCGGGGTTCGTCATTATTTATTGAAAATATCCCTTTGCGAATTCTAACTGTGCGTCTCTACCCAACGTAATTTCTTCATGTGTATTTGTTACTGCATATTCTGGAAATATTCCAATTCCTTCATGACATATTCCGTTCATGTCTGTAACTATTTGAACCGATAGCGTGTACAGCCAACTGTTAATCAAAGATCGTCGCAGTCCCAGGGAAAATGCTCCGGCTGTCCTTCCGCCAACATGGGTGACGTGATCCTGGGAGCGTAATGCCAAAGTAAACCATTCTCCGCCGGAAATTGTTTGCCTGTTTGTCAGCAGTACAATAGGGTTGGTATATCGCGATCCGGCAGGGCGGATTGTCTCGGTTGCAGGTGCTGAAAAATCATTACGCCCAGGTCCGTTCTTTGTGCGTATCATCGCATAGTTCCTCTGTGCCGAAACAAAACGGCTTGCGATAATATTCACATTTGCTATAAGCCCGCCGCGATTGCCACGCACATCAAGAACAAGCGAATCTGTGTCAGAAAGAGAACGCACAATTCCGTCTATTGCCATTGCCCAATCTTGGCTTGCAACGGATGTGAGCCCAAGGGCAAAACCCGCAATATAAATGTATCCGACACGGGGATTTGATGAAAATGTTCCGTATAAAAACATTTCGTCTTCGGTGGCAGTGCCTCCGCTGTTCAAATATGTTTTAACCACTTCAAGGTTAAAAGGTTCCATATTGACGGTGTCAAGCCAACCTCCACCCGTAAAATGGGCAAAAGGAGATGATAAAGACACGTGGGAATCGTCTAAAATTTCCAGCATTTCTGCAATTACATCGAAAAGCTCCCTTTCGCTCATAGTGTCTGATATTCGAGGAGAGAAATCCTTGTATACTTCATCCCAGTCTATATCTTTTATATCGAAAAGCGCATACGTTTTGTTGAATTCATTCCAGATGCTTTCAAATATAGCCCTTGGGTTATTATCAGGATCAGATGGCAAAAAGATCTGGCAAGCTGACAACAATGCACACGCCACTATTAATGTTAGTATTTTAATGTTTTTCACATGGTTCTCCTTAAAATGTAAATGCAATTCCTGAACTTAACCTGAGTATTGCGTCTGTTCTTGGACGCGGAAAGTTAATGCGGGAAAGCTCAAATCCAAGACCAGAATACAACGAAAGCAACGGGTTTATTTGATGATGGTATTTCAAATCACCGAAAACAGCCCAATGGTTATGAAGGCTAGTGATTCTGCCAAGCGTTATAATTCTTAACGGATTTTCAGCGGCGTATTGCATCATGGCATAATCCACTCCGACAAATCCAGGGCGTACCGCATAACCGAAAACAGGAACCCCAACTGAAAGGATTAGACCGCTTTCAGAATTGATTATCCATTTTTGACTTGCGTGCAGATTAATGGAGAGCAAAGCCGTAATGCCAGGATAAGAGGCAAACTGCATATAGGTATCGGCACGAAAACCGCCGCCCAAATAGCCGGGAAAAGTTTCGTTTCCCCACAAGCGATGCGCAAGCGCGTATTCGAGGTATCCTCTGATGCTACGATTTTGGGGGAACACTGCAAGATAATAAGATTCTCCTGTTATCGGATCAGGGAGCCTGATCAATGCCGCTCTTTCACCAGCAGCCATTTCAGCGTTTCCCGTAAAAAAGCCAAAATTAAGCGAGTGCAAAAAGTTTCCCCTTTTAATATTGCCATCTATGATAAAAGTTAATGTATTTAGATATCTGTTCACAGATGAATACGTTTCTTCCCGGTATCCAGTGAAAGAGTAACCCAGACTTGTTCCTATCCTGAACGGCCTTTCATCCTGATGTGATTGTGCTGTGACAGTGTTTGTAATTAACACAACAAGCACAGTTAATATAAGAGCTTTTTGCATTTTCACCTCTTGATCGTGATGATAAGAAGTTTAATGCGCTTTTTGCGCTTTGGGAATGGAAAACTACCAAGTTACACGTTTTTTATTAATATTCAAAACACAATACCTGCTGATTTGGGCAAACCCCTTATCTGATAACATTTCGTAGAGTTGATACAGGCGAAAATTTGTTTGGTATTTTTCTTTTTCACAAAAAACAACGGCAAGTTTGTCTATACTTTCAATATAGTAAATATCGGAGACATTTACCTGTTTAATACCTTCTTTAGATTTACATTCGATTTTTGTATCAACTGATTTTAAATACGAAATAATTCTCTCAATGGTTTTATTCATTGAAGGATATTTTACCAATATTTCAGAATCAGTCAGTGGTGTATCCTGTTCAATTTTTAGAACCATATTTTATGCTACCATAAAGTCAGAATAATTTGTACGTTTCGGATGTTATCTGCTATTAAGCCTTTCTATAACAGGGATCAGCGCCCGCAAGCGTACCACTCTGCCGCCGCCACCAGCTCTGTGACGGAAGCGTTCGCCGTCATCGGCGAATGGGATTTCTTCTCCGGCGAATGCGGGGAAGCGCCTTTTTGTCCATGTAAGTGACGGGTCTCCTAACGAAACTGCGGTGTTTGCCGGATTAAAGTAAATGAACGAATCATGAACACCGCGTTCATGAGGCAGCCCGACATTGGTGCATTGCAGATAACGGATTATTCCCCTTTCAAAATCGATTGACTGAATTATTGCCGAATGTATTACTCTGCCGTCTACGTCTCTGAATAACATGATGTCGGCAGGGCGCAGGTTTTCGATAGTATCGTCTACGGCGATCATTTGAGGGCTTCTTGAATTAAAAAAAGATGTGCCGACAAAAAGCGCAGGATCAACCCCGCGCGGAACTCCCAAAAACGGAGCTAAAACTCTGCCCAAATCCATCCCATCCCTTGCCGCAATATATGAGAGGATATACCAAACAAAAGCGGAACAATCCACACCTACAAGCCCGATACAGAAAAGATAATTGTTTATATCACTTTCCTGTGCGCCTCTTCCCGATACCAACACATGAGGAAGATGCGGAAGCCCTATGTGAATTCCGGCTTTCATACGTGAAATAACAAAATGATCGGTTGTAGCCGACCATGTCTGATTTGCCATATCAAAAATGATAACTTTTTCTCTGCCTGAAGAAAGCGTGTCTATGTAAAGTTGAAAATCTTCGGAATGCAATAGCTCTTCGATAACAGGCCATAATGCGGCAGGAGTTCCTTTTCCGTGCCCAACAATCCTCATTCTTGTTTCAAGCAGAGAATCCCGATCATTATTCATGGCAAACGGAATACGAATTGTCATTACTCTGTTGTCGATTATTTTTGTTCTGAAAAATCTTCTGAAAGCTTCTTCGATAATGCGCTCAACATTATTTTCCCAGAGGTGAGCCGGATCGGAGAATACCGCCAAATACTCAACCGGCGATACCTGCGAAGCTACGATTGGTATTTCCATTGG
Source organism: Treponema sp. (assembly GCA_009785545.1). Lineage (GTDB taxonomy): Bacteria > Spirochaetota > Spirochaetia > Treponematales > Breznakiellaceae > WQXQ01. The sequence continues at coordinate 4,974 of WQWD01000046.1, forward strand.
TGCGACGATGATCGGTGTGATTATCAATAACAGTAAACTAAATAAATTTCTTCTCAAAATCTTTAGTAAAATACCGGGATTATACTTATATAGTAGATAAGTTGTTATTACCGCTTTAGTACGGAAGCAACTCTTTCCAAGACTTTCTTTCTATCAAGCGGCTTAACGATGTAACTCTTGGCTCCCAGCAGAAGGCATTTCTTTACCACATCCTCTTTGCCCAAAGCACTAACCATTATTATGTTAGCTTGCTTGTCAAATTCGAGAATTTTTTCCAAAGCAGAAACCCCATCCATAACAGGCATAGTAATATCCATAGTAACAAGATCGATATTTGGGTGTAAAGCTTTATATTTTTCTATGCCTTGGGCGCCATCGGCAGCAGTATCAACAACTTCATAACCTTCGGAAGAAAAAATTTGACCTAGCTGCTTTGCTATAAACATCGAATCATCAATAATTAAAACCTTGTATGGGACACCTTCCGGTTTGATTCCTTCGGCGGTTTTTTCATTGATATTTGGTATGTCACTCTTTGCTATCATTCAGGTACGCTCCTATATCTATTACTATATGATATAATTCAAAATAAGTCAAGTAGAAAAAATGTTTAAAACAAGGAGAAATAATGAATATTCCATTTTATCTGGCTCCCATGGCAGAACTTAGCCATAGAGGGTTAAGAGAACTAATTGATGATTTTGGGGGCTGTGACTGCTACTATTCCGAGATGATTAGCGCCGCCGCCATTTTGGCAGACGGTCCCTTTGAAAAATGGTATATCGATTCCGCTCCAGTGCCGGAAAAGCACGTTTTTCAGCTCGTTGGCTCCAATCCGGAGACTATCGCCAGTGCCGCAGCTCTCCTTGACGGCTTGGATTGCGCCGGAATCGACATAAATATGGGGTGCAGCGCCCCAATAATCCGAAAAAGCGGAGCCGGAGCTGCCTGGATGGCTTCAATCGACCGTGCCGGGCAGTTAATTTCGCTGGTAAGACCTCAAGTAAAACGCCGCCTCAGCGTAAAATTACGAATTGGCTATAAAGAAGATTTTGACTATTTGGCGCAGTTTTGCCGCTGTCTCCAGGACGCAGGGGTCGAGTTAATCACGCTGCACCCACGAACGGTTATGGAAAAGTTCAAACGTACAGCCCGTTGGGAGTATGTCGGTATGCTGAAAAATGAGCTAAAAATCCCTGTGGTTGGAAACGGAGATGTCGCCTCTACGGAAGATTTGCTTCGCCGTGCCGCCAGCCCCTGCGATGCGGTAATGGTAGGTCGTGCCGCTGTGCGTATGCCATGGATTTTTGCCCAAAGCAGAGGTTTAAATATTGCCCCAAATATCGAAGAAGTTGGGCTTAGATTTTTAGAGCTCCTTGCCCGCCATCAGCCGCCGGAGTTTTACATTTCAAGAGCAAAACGCTTTTTTGGCTTTTACTGCGACAATTTAAAATGGGGAACTCATGTTAAAAATTTGATAAACAGAGAAGATTGTTTAAGCGGAATTGAACGTGTTTGGAGGAATCATTTTGCGGAAAATGGAGTATAAAAAAGTTATTTGTGCGGAAGGATTTTTTGTCAAATTGGAAAGCTGAGACGGCGAACGCATTTTAATGGCGATGTCCGAAAAGTTAGAAACTTTTCGGACAGCCCCGGCAACTCTTGCCGGAAAAAACTGTTGACAAGACTCTTGAAATTCTTTATATCACTATATGCAGTATATATCCTTAAAAATAATAATATGGAGGCTCTCTTACTCTCATATGATGAAAAGAAAAAGTAACATATGCTTATGCATTTTGTTTATGGCAATTATTCTCTCAAATTGTGCAAGAACAAATACACAGCAGTTGGATTTTTCGTTACACAATACTGTATCAATATTTTTGTTGAAAAATGAAACAGGCTTTTTCTTCTGTATGCCTATTCAATATCTTGGTGATTTTCATATTAGTTGTTTTGAATTCATCGATGGTCTTATTGTAATTGGCGACTATAAGATTCCATTACTAAATGACAATGTAAATATTTTTGTTTATCTTAATCAAAAATCAGATGAGAATGGAAGTTCTGACAGTGGATTTGATCTGGTTTTTGAGAAAAAAAGAGGTAACGTACTAATTTCAAAAATGATTGAGCCATTATCAGAACAACAAGTTGAAAGTGATGGTAAATATGTTCATTACTACATTTTTATTGAAAGATTTCTGGAAGATCATGAAGTTAAAAAAATAAAAAGCAACTATGCAAAAGGAAATGTTTATTCACGGTTTGAAGTTTGGTTTAACCTTATTATTGATGGTGAACCGCAAATTAAAAGTGGGGTGGGCGATGATTTTGAGCTTTATACCGGACACCCATCTAGTGCAGTATTTTTATTTCCAAATTTGAATTTCTTTAGAGCTCAATATTTGTAAGCAATGAAAATATCGAAAAGGTTTACGTCTAATCAGCAATTTAAAGTTTACCCCTTTAATAAATCCCGTTGTTTCCGCCGTTCCCTTTCGCCTTTTGCGGTGTATATTGGTTTCATCGTTCTTGGATCTAAGCCAGTGTAATACATTACGGTGGACATTGTTCCCGGCGTGGGGTAGAACTCTTGTGTTTGCTTTGGTGTAAAGCCCGTTTGTTTGATATACCTTGCAAGTTCTGCCGCTTCTTTCATACCCGCTCCCGGATGAGCGCAAATAAAGTATGGTAAAAGGTATTGTTTTAACCCAAGCTGCTTATTTACGGCGGAAAAATCTTTTCTGAATTGTTCATAACTTGACGTGCCGGCTTTCCCCATTGCCCTCAATACATTATCTGAGATATGTTCAGGTGCGACTTTTAATTGACCGCTGACATGATGTTGGCACAAAGTTTTTAAGAATTCTTTTTCATATTTTTTATCTAACTGAATATAATCAAAACGGATTCCTGAGCGGATAAAAGCTTTTTTGATACCAGGTATTTTGCGTAACGCTTGCAGTGCTTCCATGTAAGGTTTGTGATTTGCTTTCAGATTAGGGCATGGTGACGGGTACAGACATTCACGGTTTGAGCAAAAGCCTCCTTTTTTTTGTTTATCGCAGGCAGGGTGAAAAAAGTTGGCAGTAGGTCCGCCAACATCATGAATGTAACCTTTAAAATCCTGATGTGCCGTCAGTTTGCGTGCTTCACGAACAAGGCTTTCTTTGCCCCGGCCTGTCACAGCCCGGCCTTGATGATGAGTAATCGAGCAAAAAGAACAGCCGCCAAAACATCCTCGACTTGAGACAAGCGAAAAGGAAACCTCTTTAAGGGCGGGAATTCCTCCTGCCGCTTTGTACATGGGGTGCGCTTTTCGTGTGAATGGAAGTTCATATAATTTATCGAGCTCTTTTGAGGAGAGGGGCAGAGTAGGAGGGTTTTGAATAACCCAGCGTCCCCCGTCGTTTTTTTCTGCCAGTGGTTTTGCTGTTAAAGGGTCTGTGTTGTGTTTTTGGATCATAAAGTGTTCGGCGTATGCACGTAACGCTGTTTCGTTTTTCTGTTTTAAGGTGTCGTAATCCGGCAGTAAAATCGCATCTTTCCATTGGCTGAAAACGCCTTCTCCGTGAACACGAACGCAAGTTCCTCTTTCGTCACGAATGTCGCCGATTTTTTCGCCTGCCGCTAATCGCCGTGTTATGTTGAGCAGTGGCTTTTCGCCCATTCCGTAGACCAGAATATCAGCTTTTGAATCGAGCAGAATTGAGCGGCGCACTGTGTCCGACCAATAATCGTAGTGGGCAAAACGCCGCAAACTTGCCTCAATCCCGCCGATGATAACCGCAATGTCTTTGTAAACACGCCTGATTCCTTCGACATAAACAAGTGTCGCGCGATCCGGGCGAAAGCCGCTTTGCCCGCCCGGTGAGTAAGCGTCATCTGAGCGCAGCCGCTTGGCGGCAGTATAGTGGGAAACCATTGAATCCATGTTACCTGCTCCAACTAAAAAGCCAAAGCGGGGGCGACCCAGTGCGGTGTAAGAGGTTTCTTTCCAATTAGGTTGAGGTATTATTCCGACACGAAAACCTTCCGCCTCCAGCGTGCGGCACAAGACCGCCGCCGCAAACGAAGGATGATCAACGTAAGCGTCGCCTGAAACAAAAATAAAGTCGCACTGCTCCCAGCCGAGTTTGTCCATATCACGTCGGCATACTGGAAGCAAGCTTCCTTGAAATAAATTTCCTGGAAGTAAACTTCCTTGAAGCTTGCGCCCTTGAGGTGGCTTAGACGCGGACAACTTCTGTGACTTGGGGGATTTCCTTTTTGAGATAACTTTCGATTCCCATTTTGAGGGTTATTTGCGAATGAGGGCAATGTCCGCATTTTCCAGTCAATCTTACCGAGACGACTCCTTCTTCGTTTACAGAAACGAACTCAACATCTCCGCCGTCTGCCTGCAAAGATGGTCTGACATTTTCCAACGCCGCTTTTATTTGTTCTTCCATAGATAACCTCACTACTATTGCTCTCGGAGAGAGAATGATTTTTTTAACTACTTGTTACTCTCGGAGAGAGAGGGATTTGAACCCTCGGTACCCTCTCGGGCACATACGCTTTCCAAGCGTACACCTTCGACCACTCGGACATCTCTCCTGTTGTTGAGCATACTTTAGCATAATTTGTGAATTGATTCAAGCGTCACGGTATAGTTTTCTAAAATGATCCAGGGCTGAATCGAACAGCCGACCTGCCGCTTAGGAGGCGGCCGCTCTATCCACTGAGCTACTGGACCTGCTTTTACTATATAATCTTTGTATAATATTGTCAACGTAAAATGTTGCCTATGGACATCAGGTTTAGGTACAATGATAAAAGGAAAAATAATGAAACTGATTTCAGAGATGACAACCCAGGAAGCTTCCGGCGTAAAGTACATCCTCATGGATATTGACGATACTCTAACTTGCGAGGGCAAGCTCCCCGATATTTCGTACTCGGCGCTTTGGAAATTAAAAAAAGCGGGTTTTGCAGTGATTCCTGTCACCGGGCGGCCGGCAGGGTGGTGCGATCTTATAACCCGTCAATGGCCTGTCGATGGTGTCGTGGGCGAAAATGGAGCTTTCGTCTTTTGGGAAGAACCTGCTTCGGGCAGGCTGCCGGTATTGAAGGCGGAGTATCATCCCAATGCGGTAAAAAACGATCATCGAGTTCTGGTGCGTGTAAGAGAACGAGCCTTTGCCGAGTTTCCGAAACTGCGTTATGCGAAAGATCAGTTCGCCCGCCTTTTTGATGTAGCTCTTGATTTTGCCGAAGAAGACCCGGTATTTCCTTTGAGTGTTGCTCAGCGTGTCAAAGCTATCGCAGAGGAAGAGGGCGCCGTTGCCAAGGTTTCATCAATTCATGTAAATATTTGGATGGGGCGTTATGACAAACTGTCTATGGCAGAAAGTTTTCTGTCAAGCCGTTTTGGCTGGCAAAGCGGCAGTGGAGACATGGAAGTAGTTTTTGTCGGAGACTCTCCAAATGATGAGCCGATGTTTGCACGCTTTCCTCTTTCATGCGCTGTTGCTAATATCCGCCGTTATGAATCCCTCATTAGTCATTTTCCTGCTTATGCGGCTTCCAAAGAATGTGGAGAAGGCTTTGCGGAAATTGCGGAAAAGCTGCTTGGCAGTAAATAGGTATACGTTGCGAAATAAGGCGATAAGCTGCATAATAGTAATTAGTGTCGTCCATAAAGAACCACTTTATGGACGACACTAGAGGTGCGTATGCGTGAAGGGGTTAAAGGGATGTCTGATAATCTGGAAAATATATGTTCTTGCAAAGCGGAAACGGCTAAAAGTACCATTACCGTATATCACGGTTCTACGTTCTTATTTGATTCAATAGATGTATCTAAAGGCAAACCGTATAAAGATTTTGGGCGAGGCTTTTATATCACTAAAGACAGAAATCATGCAGGTACTTTGGCATTGCGCAACAAACGTATAGAAATTGCAAAAGGCAACAAAGCGTGCGAGGCATATTTATACACCTTTGATTTTGAAATAAGCGCCGTAAACAAGTTTAACACGAAACAATTTAAGGCTGCCGATATGGAGTGGATTCAGTTTGTACTTGCAAACAGGAAAACCAGAGAAAAAGCGCATGATTACGACATAGTTATCGGCTTTACAGCAAACGATGATACCATGACCGTTTTAAACGCTTACCTTGACGGCTTATACGGAGAAGTTGGCAGCGGTGAAGCTTTGAACATTTTGCTTCGCTTGGTTAAGGCAGATAAACTCCCGGAGCAAATCTATTTTTCATGTAACAAAGCAACGGCGCTGTTAAATAGAAAAGGTGAGGCAGAAACATTATGAAAGGGTTTAACTCATTAGTAGATGCCAAAACATCACGAATCAGCCTTGCTTATGCGGAAAAAAAAGGTATTTCTGTGGATGAGGCTATGGAACGCTTTATTGGTTCAGCAACATATTGTTTATTAAATGACAAAGATACCGGCATTTTCCTTGAAGTATTTGAGTGTGTCTACGATATGTTTTTAGAGGAGGTTTGCGAAAATGACGCATAAACCAATAAGCGATCCTGTTGCTTATTTGCAGGCGCATTACGCAAGAATGTTTATGGAACGCCACAATTTACAGCCCCATGAGTTTGTTGCTTTAAATAAAAAGAAAGATATTCTTGGATTTCTTCGTTTGGGATATGAGCCGTTTCACCTAACAGGGAGCGAAGGCGTTCTTGAAGAACTTAATAAATATGTTTTTGAAGATTCTATATCTTGATACTTCTCTTCGTACGCAAAGGGGCTGGTGTATTACAATTACGGCAGGCGGATTGCGAAAATCCCTGTCGGCTCGGGAACGGCTGTGACTTTCATCTACGCACGCTTTGGAGCCTGTGTCAAAAGTCCAGTTTTCTATAATTTTTCTTAAAAAATAGTGGAATGTAGATGAAAACAATTGAATATGCTTGCATACGTTACGCGAAAAATGACGAAAAAATAGTTTTGACA
>WQWD01000047.1 GCA_009785545.1 Treponema sp.
AATCTCTCATCGCAAAAGCAATGATGGATTAAAACCTTACTTGCAAGGTAATCGGAATACCAAAGTACAAGTCGCCGCCTCTAAAGTTAATATCGGATCCTCCTCCAGTCTGTCCGCTCTGGGTGATGGTGTCCATTTGCATGGCAAGACCGCCCATGAGACTAAAGTTTGGGGTAATCGCAAAGCGGGCGCTAAGCGCAACACCAAGCTGGTTTCTGGTTGTGTTGAGTTCTGTGGCATTATGTACGTAGTTTTCCCATTGGGTTGAGTTCTTTACCTGTAAAGCCACATCAAAATTGTCGGTGAGCATATAACCTACATTAAATCCGACAGCAAGACCAAAGAAGAGTTCTTCCTGATCTTCGTCCAGAGGTCCATTGCTGAGAATGCCTAAACCCATGCGCCATGTATCGTCACTAAGTGCTGTACCTTCTACAGCGGAGAAGCTGGCATTGATAGCGGAGGTAACAGTAAGTCTGTCGATACCTCTGAATTGTGCTTTTAAGTCAACAGCATGGAACAAGGGACCAAACCGTCTAAGGTCTGTGTTATTTGGATGTGGTAAAACGGTATCGGCATTTTCTGCCCATTGTTCAAAAGCAAGAAAACCGCCGGAATAACCAAAGCTAAGACCCAAGTCGCCGTCCATCACGGTTAATGCGCCGTACAAGCCAAAGCGGTGTTCCCAGCGGCCTAAACCATCAGGGTACGGGCCAACGTTTGAGTGGGTATCATTACTGCCGAACATATTCATGGTACGATCATGACCTGTAACGCCGTACATCACTTCAAAGGTAACTAAATCAGCGACATTAACCCCTGAACCACGGGCTGCAAAGCTCACTGCGCTTCCGCCATCCGCCGCAGTGTTTTGATACCTGCCGCCGGAAAATTCAAGTCCGAAATCGCCGAAGTTTCCTCCAACCAATACAAAATGTTCGCCGCCATGTAATGTTCTATGGTTATTAACTTCTGTGTAGCGGAATCCCGGCATTTGAAAGCCGAAGAATCTAAACACACCAAGAGTATCCACCCACCTTTGAGGGTTAGTGTCAGCATTACCTGCTGTGTATCTGCGATCCCACCAAGTGTTGTTGTCAAAACGGTAAGCGTCCATTACTCCACGGCTGTGAAATCTGCCATAAGCGGCGTGCGCAACACCCAGATTACCACGTACCCAGAAATCGCCAATACGAAGCTCATCAAAAAGACCAAGGAACGAATTACCTTCACGCAAACCTCTGTCACGACTGTTAACAAGTGAATGACCAGTAAGCTCAAGGCGGGCATCAACATTCTCCAAGACATAATCAAATCTTAGGAACATTTCCGACTGCCGCATTTCATTGCGGTTATGGGTAAAGAAGTCAAGATTCCCGGGAGCTCTGTGCGAAGGGTTCGCTTCAGTGTCCGCGTCAAAACCTAAAGGCATGGTGGCAGATAAAAGATTTTGAGTGAGATCCAGCTCAAAACTTACTCTGAATTCGGCGAAAGCTGCTACAGATAAAAATGCGAGCAGAACTAAAATAGAAATACACTTTTTCATATTTCCTCCTTAAACTGACGGGTTGTAAGCGGCCAACGACTGCTTATCTCCAACCCTTTTTTATAATTTATCATTTGAGGCTGTCCCAAAACTTCAGTTTTTGGGACAGCTTCCTTAGATTTAAATGAAAAAGCGGCATTTATGACGCTTTTTCGGAAGCCTGTCTCAAAACTAACCGAGTTTTGAGACAGACTCATTTGACTGTTTCATTTTTTTTTCCTTTACCCGCCCCTGAACAATAGGTACGACAATTGACGCTGCGGCAAGCAACAGGAAAATCAAAGTAAACGGTCTTAAAAAACTTGCGGCTCCTCCCACCATTAACGCCTGACGGAAGTTCATTTCCATAATGCGCCCAAGCACCAAACCCAACACCACAGGGGCGACCGGGATTCCATAACGTTTAAACAGCCAGCCGATAATGCCAAAAGCGATACATACGCCAACGTCAAATATCGAGCTTTGAATGGAATAACTGCCGATGATTGTGAAGAGAAAAATAAACGTATACAGTATGGGTTTTTTAACGTTTGTTACTCGTACAAATAAGGCTTTAGTGCCAAGTATGCCTAATACTAAAATAAACAAGTTTGATAAAATCATTGCCCAATATATGCTGGCAACAATTTCCGGGTTTCTTGTAAATAGCTCAGGGCCGGGTCTTATGCTGTGTATCATCAGAGCGCCCATCAAAACTGCCACCGCTGGAGCTCCGGGTATGCCCAACGCCAACATTGGTACTATCGAGCCTCCAGTATTGGCGCTGTCAGAGGCTGCGGAAGCGGCTATGCCTTTGGGTTCGCCTTTTCCGAAGTTTTCGGGGGTTTTGCTGACACGCTTTTCGACATCATAAGCCAAAAACGAAGCAATCGCACTGCCCGCTCCGGGAAGGATACCGATAAAAACGCCGACAAAACTTGAGCGTAAAAACGCCCATTTTAACTTCCAGTAGTAGGCAATTTTAGGAAAAATGTATTTAAATTTTTCGTGAGTCTGCTCAGTGGTTTTATAATTTTCGATGTTGTGAAAAAGCTCGCCCAAGGCAAAAAGCCCTATCATGACAGGCATCAAACCAAAACCGTCAAAGAGTCTGGTTACGCCAAACGTAAAACGTGGAGTCCCTAAAATCGGATCCAGACCAATGGTGTTGAGCATTAAACCAAAGAGGACTGCGATAAGCGCTTTTGGCCATGCTTTTCCGCCAAGCGTTGCAACTGTAGCAAGCCCAAGTACGCAAAGAGCAAAATACTCGGAAGGCCAGAATCTGAGAGCGACGTTCGCCATTGGCCCTGCAAATAGAATCAAAAATAATGTACCTAAAATGCCGCCAAAAACCGAACCAAAAACCAATATTCCCAATGCCTCGCCGCCACGCCCCTGTTTTGCCATGGGGTATCCGTCAAGAAGAGTCGGAACCGCAGACGGGCTGCCCGGAGTGCCGATTGTGACAGCGGGTACACAGCCGCCGTAATTTCCGCCTGCGTAACAGCCGATCAAAAGCGCCACAGCATTTACCGGGTTCATGACAAAGGTAAACGGCAATAAAAGAGCAATCGCCATAGAAGTGGATATTCCCGGGATAACGCCCATGATAATCCCTACAAGAGTTCCTAAAAAAATCATCAGAATCGGCGTAAAGCTAAACATAACTGTTGCGCCGTAAGACAAATTTTGTAAAATTTCAGCCATTACTCAGATGTTCCTTCCTAATAAAATAAACCCGAAAAAATACTGCCAACCGGGAGCCGAACAAACAGTACTCTTGCAAAAACAATATAGGAAAACGCTACCCATCCCAGCGGGAGAGCGATCAATTGAATTTTTTTGCGTACTCCTAAAATCCATAAGGTGATAACTACAAAAAGCGCAGAGCTGATATAGTAGCCGATAAATTGAAACAATATTACGCTGACTACAAGGGCAGCTAATATAATCCATACATTTTTAAGACCGCCGCCCCATTTTTCGTGAGGTGTTTCTTTGCCTGAAAAAATCGGGATAAGCGCAAACACCATTGAAGGGATGAGAGCGTAAAACCACACACGAGGGATTGTACTGGCGTCAGTATTAGAAGCCATTAGACCGCTTGGGGGCGGGAAAGAAAAAGAGATTATAAAGGATAGTAGACCTATCCAGAAAATCCCCGCCAAAACCAGCAATTGACCCGTATAAGGTTTTAGCTTTTTAAAAAGCCGAATAACGGCAAATACCAAACCCATAAAAACGGCAAATAATAAAATTTGGAACAGCGGATTCATAAATACGCCAAGTTGAACCGCCATGTCTTCTTCGTAAAGCAATCCAAGTTTTCTTAAATAATATTCATTTTCCGCTATAGTTCTTTCGATGGTTTCTGTAAATTCTTCAGTAAAAATTGCAACCGGGGTAATAGCGTTTCCTGTGTTAAAATCGATCCAGTCCTGATTTACAGTGATTTTACTTACAAGGTCTTGAAACCATGAGATCATTTCGGGAGGAGTGCCTCTCCTGACGGCATAACCACGCCACATATGGATTTCATTTAACTCAGGGAAACCTAGCTCGGCAAAAGTTGGGGAATCTTCAAAGCCGGGCAAACGGTACGGAGCGGCGACTGCGGCAACCCACAAATCACGGCCTATCGTATCAAAGGGATTACCGCTTTGAGCAATACCTTGACCGCCAAGCAATGCCGCAGCGGCAAGCGGGCCTGAATCAAACGGGATCCATTGCGCCTCGATACCTATTGTTTCCCAAATGACCATTGCGTCGATGTGTTTTGTTCCGCCTACGCTCGGGCCAACCCAGTTTTGCCGCTGACCTATCTCATTTAATGCTTTTGCGTCTTCAATAAGTGAGAGAAAAGTAAGCCCTGAATCTCTTTGTTCAGTTGTGATGTTAATCGAACCCGGATCTCTTTGGATTTGGGCAATCCATTCATAACCAAAAATATAATGATCACGATTGCGATCAAGGGCAATAACCGAAGCGACATTTGACATTGCCGCTCCGAAAATGGTGTAACCATCAGCGGGCATACCAAGGACTGCGTCGGAAGCGATCAATGTTCCGCCGCCAACCCGGTTTTCGACGACAAAGGTTGCGTCTGTGTAGTTACGTGCTACTTCGATAAACTTGCGTGTCGCAACATCCATGCCGCCGCCGGGGGCAACGTGAGTGATAATCGTAATTGGCCGCCTGTAAGGATCCCATGAGCCTGCGGCGGTTGTTGTTCTTTGGGTACAAGCTGACAGCGATAAAAGTACTACTAAGACAGTAAAAACCAACAACAGCTTTTTCATACCCATTCCTTTACTTATTTTTTTGCAGCATATCAAAAGCCATACCGTGTCTTAAACCACGGTCGCTGATGGTCAGGGCATTTACACCCAGACGGCTCATGATCACTTTTAATATGCAGGCTCCTGCCAAAATGACATCGGCACGTTTAGGCTGCAGGCCTGTAATTTCCTTACGAGCTTCAATGGTTCTTGAACTGTAAGCTTCGATTTGTTCTTCAACATCGGCAAGTGTAAGTGTAGAACCTTGAATTACGTCAGGGTCATACGAAACCATTTTATGTTTGACAGCTCCCATACTGGTTACTGTTCCGCCCATCCCGACAAGCTGGGCGACAGTGCCGTCTACGCCGCTTTCTTTGAAAATGCCGTCGATTTCCGCTATGGCGGCATCTACGTCGGCTTTGGAAACAGGGTCTGCCTTAAAATGTTTTTCTGTAATACGAATAGCGCCCAAATCTACACTGAAACGTTTATCGACAGCTTTGCCTTCACCAAAAATAAATTCAGTACTGCCGCCGCCGGTATCAAAAATTGCAAGCTTGCCGTTTTGTAAAGTAAGACCAGAAAGCACTGCCAAGTAAGACAGTCTGGCTTCTTCATCGCCGGGGATGACGGTAAGGTCAACATTACTGGTTTCTTTTACAAGTTTGATAAAATCGTCCGTGTTTTTTGCGTTACGCAGAGCCATCGTTCCTACGCAGACAATTTCTTCGGCTCCGTTGGCACGGGCTTTTTCGGCGAATCTTGCGATGGCTTCGTTGTTGCGCTGTTTAGCTTCGTCACTTATAAGGCCTGTTTCTCGCAAGCCTTCGCCCAAGCGGGCAATATCGTTTTCGTCAATAACCGTTTGAAGCGTGCCGTCAGCGGCTAAATCGCCAAGGAAAAATTTGATGGAATTAGAGCCGACGTCAATTATCGCTTTTTTGCTCATATTTATTCCTTTCCCATCCCTACAGCGGTTTTCATGGCGTTTATATAGTTGATATTTTCAAGATCGACAAGACCGAGTTCTCTCACTGTAGAAATTACGAGGTCTGGATCGGCGTGTTCAACACAAATTGTACGCATGGGAACTCCGTTGAATTTTGTTTCCGCAATTTCGACTACAGTTCCGTTGATGTCGTAAGCCTGTCGTTCTTTTTCAACTTCCACAATAACCAATTGATCACATTTGCCAACCAATTCGTCTAAAAATTCTGTGTATGTGTAGGTGTCTTTTGTGAATGAGGGGACTGAAACTTTAAAGTAGTCACGGAATAATACTTCGAGACTGTCTTTGGGAGCCGGGAAGCTTTGCTTCATCGCCACAGTCCACTGTTCAAGTTTATCGGCATTAACGTTAAGCTGAGTTTTAACATCCGCTAAATCGTCACGGATTTTTATGTTATTGTTGCTCTTTTTTGAGAGGATGTATTTTTCCTCACTTTTTTTGAATCCGGCTTCTTTGTGTTTTTTAATGTTGTTTTCCGCCTCGCCAAACGCTTGGCCGAATGTGCGCCATTCCCATCTTGGTATGATTTCTGACATTGATACTTTTCTCCTGATGTAAGTAATATTTTTCCGCTTCATAGCGGTATTTGATTTGTTCGGCAACTTATGAGGCTGCCGAACAATCTTTTCATTTTTTAAGTAAGAATCAGTCCTGCGGCTCTCTCGGCGGGGTTTGACCCATCGTATTAAGAATCGTTGTTGTTCTTAAACCTGTTTCCGGCACGAGGATACCTGCCTCAAGCACAAAATCATGCATAAACTGACGCAATGCGGCGACTTGATCAAAACTTTCCCATGTATTGGTGCGATTAACGCCTGAGGGAACAGGGTCGGGATAGATTTCACTGGATGACGACACTTCGACTAAAAAGCTGCCACAACGGAGAGGCAATACCTCTATGTCGAAATCAACTCGTTGTTGCTTTTCTACACCAAAGAGCCTAAGCGAATCGGCGGCGGAGATTGTTCCTCTGGTACGGTGTCTTCTGATAAAAGCCGGACCATGTAAGATAACGTCGTTATCTATTTTGTCAAAAAACCATTCTTCGAAATCCACACGGTTGGTATTCGGGTTTGTTAAATTAAAATCAGTACTTCCAAAGGGAAACTGACTTCTCAACAGCTCCCTCGCTCCGACTAAAGTGGAATACGGAGAGTTGTTCATAGCATTGGTAAAGGCTGCTCCAGATAAATCTATCCTCCAGGAAACAGTCAGTACCGCCGAGTTGTAACTCCAGTCAAATTCCACACTGCCGTCAGGTGAATCCCATGCCCAATCGTGAATGTTTTCTCTTTTTGCCTGCAAAACAACTCTTTGAACATCCGCTTCTGTCAGACGGGTTCCGCTGACTATGGGTATTCTTTTCCTGTAAGTTACGTCAAGCACATTGGTTCTAACGAGGTGTCTTATACGTGTAATCCAGCCCGCACTGAATAAATCCCTATGACGAGTATCCAAGTGATGTTGAACAACATCACGGTTTACAACATGGCCAGAAGTAGCCGGGTTTCCTTCTCCAGAAACCCAAGGAAGCGCATTGTTAAACAACTCTATAACTTCCCATCTTAAGTTGCCGTTTTCGTCAATAGTTTGTTCCGGGCAAAGTAAAAACTTAATTTCGAACGCAATACCTTCCGGCAATCGCCCGTCACCCAATATTTCTTCAAGCTCAACAGTATGGGCAGGCCCGGTTGTAGATTCAAAATCACAGCCAACCAATAGTAAGGCAAAGGAAAGAAGCAATACAAGGGCTTTCCATGTTTGTTTAAAAGTTTTCATTTAAAATTCTCCTAAATATTTTTGTTAATTCTGCCTGACCACAATAAGCGGTCAGGCAATTTAATCTGAACAAAAGTCCAATCTAACTCAAGGAATACGCAGTACAGGATCCATTCGAGGAAGCCCGGTCATTGGATTCCAAGCTCCCATCGCAGAATTTCTTGGCCAGTATCTGTAAAGAACTGAAGTAACATTAGCCCAGTTTGCATTACGATAATCTACGTCTGTAAAATCTGCCGCATTATTGTCAGTATCTGTTAGTGAATTACGACGAGGTACTCTCGGTCTGCTTCGATCGCCGCTAGGGAAGGAAGTGCCTTCTGCAGCGGCGCTTCCAATGCCTAACATATCTATATAATTTCCACCATCCGTGTATGGACCATATACAGTAAATGGGTTAAGAACGCTAAGTGTAGGCATATTCCTTAAAACAGCTACTTTGAAATCCTCATTGGCTATTGTAAAATTGTACTCTTGATCAGGTGTAGGAAATAACGCATAAGTACCAGCATTTACTTCGCCTGGATCATTAGATACAACCAAAAAAGAAGAGTTTGCGGGGATTATTCCTTCCAATTTGATGGAATATGTCCATGCCGTAGCAGTTCCTATATGCAAGAAAAAATTACCGCCAGTCAAATCGACTGGAAAATCGTTATTGTTAAACAACTCAACCGCAGATTTATGAAGCCCTGAGCCACTGTTATGATTAGTATTGCCGAATGTATTAGCCTGTAAAATAAGGATTTTTCCAACTTGCGGAACACCTTCAACCCACTGTGCATAAAGGTTAAAATTTCCACCGGCTGCCGCAAGATTGGTAACGCTTTGACCGGCAGTAAAAGCCGTGCCGCCTCCGTCTGCCTGTGTGTTCCAGCTTGTAAAGGTATATCCTGTTCTGGTAAATGTACTGAACGGCATATTGTGCGCTGTGTCCCTTAAAAAAGTAAGCGGAGCCATAGTTCCCTCTCCGCCGTTAGCGTGAAAGGTTACGGTGTATGTTTCTCTCCACTGGGCATACAGGTTAAAAGTTTCACCAGTTAGAGCAAGATTAGTAACACTCTGATTGGCAGTAAAAGTTGTGCCATCCCCATCCGCCTCTGTGTTCCAGCTCGCAAAAGCGTAGCCAGCTCTGGTAAATGTGCTGTTAGGCAGGGTGTGCGCTCTGCCTGTGATAAAAGAAGCAGGAGCCATAGTTCCATCTCCGCCGTTAGCGTGAAAGGCTACAGTGTATCCCGGCCTCCACTGGGCAAAAAGGATAATTGTTTCGCCGGCTGCCGCCAGATCGCTGACTACTTGACCAGCATTAAACGACCTGCCAAGCCCGTTCGCTTGTGTATTCCAGCCCAAAAAGCCGTGACCGGGTCTGGTAAATGTGTTATCCGCCAATGTTATGTCTTCCCCGATACGGGCAAGTACGCTGTCAGGGCCGGTTCCGCCAGTTGAGCCGTTACCGTCATAGATTATGATAAACCCGTGATCTCCCAAAGCTTCACACGATCCGGCAAAAATAAGCACCGCACCAATGACCATTATAGCCATCAGAGCCGCAAATCTTGATTGATTTTTTTTCATGATAAATCCCCCTTGATTAGTTAAAGGTATAATTTTACTTCATTTTATATGTTATCTTAAAATATCGCAAGCTAAATTTTTAAAAACATTTTAATTTTTGATTAATTTTTGATTAATCAAGCAAAAGTGACGCAAATACAGTAAAATTTTTCTTTTTTCATTGCTTTTTTTTATATTAGAGAATATAATGTCGATTGACCAAGTTTATAACAGCTTTTTTCAAAACTATAGTCATTTTGAAAAACTCGACAAATAAACAAAATTTTCTTTTAAGGGTACTACAATGACTTTGTTTCTTTCTATATTATCCCTGCTTGTTGGCTGTGGGGTATTTTTATTCGGCATTACGATGTTCGGCGAAAGCGTCAGGAAAAACACTTCCGCCGCCGCCAGCACTTTGTTTAACAAAATAGGAAGCAACCGTTTTTCGGCTTTTGGCCTGGGAGTTGTTGCTACGACTATAATTCAATCTTCCACAGCGACAGGCGTAATGGTGGTAAGCATGGTCAGCGCAGGCGTGTTTACCATGTTCCAGGGCATAGCGATTATGCTGGGAGCGCATTTAGGAACCACAAGCACGCTTTTTTTAGTAATGCTTGCCGCTTTCCCGATAAGAGATTTTTTCATGGCGTTGATTTTTGGCGGCGCTTTTATGAAAATCATCAGCAAAAATAAAAAAATGCGCAATATCGCCGATTTCCTTATTGGATTCGGCATAATGTTCTTGGGTCTTATGCTTATGGGCAATGTCTTTAGAGATCACGCCGAACTAAGATATTTTTTCCAGAATCTATTTATCGAAATAAATTTTCCCCTACTTTTGATATTACTTGGATTTCTTTTTACGATTATCATTCAATCTTCAACCGCTACAACAGCAATACTTTTAACGATGATTATCGAAGGAGTTTTGCCTTTTTCCAGCGCAATGTTTATCGCCCTGGGGGCGCACGGAGGAACCTCATCAACAGCGCTTTTAGCCTCACTTGCCG
Source organism: Treponema sp. (assembly GCA_009785545.1). Taxonomy (GTDB): domain Bacteria; phylum Spirochaetota; class Spirochaetia; order Treponematales; family Breznakiellaceae; genus WQXQ01. The sequence continues at coordinate 10,165 of WQWD01000047.1, forward strand.
CCAAGAAAAACGGAAAACGAGTAGCCCTAATGAACGCTTTTTTTAGTATTTTCGGGGTAATAGCTTTTACACTAATATTGTGGCCGCTGAAAGGTTATGTTCTTCCGTGGTACGAGAATAATGTTGCGGTTGTTTGGCAGCTTCCGTTTTTTCAGGTTGGCTATAACCTTGTATTGGGATTAATCAAAATATGGTTTATCGGCCCGATGATAAAATTAGTTTGTCTGATTATTAAAGATAAACCCGCAAAAAAACCGTTCGGCGCAACATTTCTGCAGGACAGCCTTATCGACGAAAATGTTGATGTAGCCATCAATATGGCAAAAAAAGAAATTCTTATTGTTGCCGCTTTTATCAAAGAAATGTTCAGACGGCTAGACCTTGCGTTTAAAGACAATAAAAATAAACAGATTAAAAAAATCAGTAAACATGACAACAAAGTCGATATTCTCCATAAAGAAATAATTTTCTTTTTGGTAAAAATATCTCAAAACGAGCTTGGCAAAGAAGAAACCAAACGAAGCACAAACTACCTGTTTATTCAAAATGAACTTGAATCTATAGGCGACATCATCGACGAAAACCTTACCGTTATCGCCAAAAGAATGATCAAACAAAATTTGGAGTTTTCCGAAAACGGCGGAAAAGAACTAACCGAAATGCACGGAAAAGTAATGGCAAACATCGACAGAGCAATCACCGCTTTTAAAGACGAAAATGTCGAACTCGCAAAGGAAATACTGGAAAAATATTCCGACGTAGGCGAGAAAAAATATCAGCTTCTACATATTAAAAGGCTGAATAAATGGATTAAACCATCCGTTGATGTATCATCTATCCAAAAGCCCTCAGTTAACACATCAACGCTTCATCTTGATACCGTCAATTATTACGCAAGAATAAACGACCATGTTGTCGCTATAGCAAAAAGAATTGTGTTGTTTGCTGACGAGCAAGAACCTCGGCATGAGTAGCGGACAGTGTTTTTTGTCGCAATTATTTGTGTGTGTTTTTGTGTGAGGTGAATGTGTGGGGGTTGTTGGTTTGCTCTTATACTCCAGCCCTACATTCTCGTATTATTTCTACAATTTCTTGTGTATTAATACCCAGATTTACCGGAACAACATTATCAAAAGGCGATTCATCTTTTTTTACCGGAACTAATTTATAATTATTTCCATCGCTATTACTAATAATTACATCATCATTTAATGCCGCTTTAAGCACCTTTGTAGAGTCTTTTGCAAATTCGGAAATATCAAAAATCAGCATTTTAACCTCCTAAAATGTTTATACCTAGTTCTTTGCCTATAACTCTCATTTTGTCATCAAAAGTTAATAACGGCAAGTTCAAAGTTTTAGCTGTATCCAAGAAAAATGCATCATAAGCATATATTTTATAGTTCCAAGCTATTTCCAGTAAAGTTCTAAGATTATTATTAACAATTTTTATTGGAATTGTCTCAAAATTACTTAAAATATCCTCTATTTTATCTTTATTTACAATAATTCCCTTGCGAATCATTCTTGTAATGGCATTAGACACTTCAAAAGATATGATATTTGGGCAAACTATTTTTGAATTTTGAGTTAGAGCAATAACTAATTTTCCCTCGGGCTCACCAGCAATTACAGAAATAATTGCACT
>WQWD01000048.1 GCA_009785545.1 Treponema sp.
AAAACATGGAGGTTTCAACATGAAACACAAACTCAGAGTAATCGGAATTATTGCCATTGCGGTGATAATCGGCTTTATCGCAACAGCTTGCGACGAAGACAACAACGGCGGCAACAATCCACCACCGCTAACCGCAGGACTGTTTGCTGGAATACTGCCAAACCTTGGCGAACAGGTAACGGACGTTGAGGCGAACGATCTGCAAGCGGTATTGGATCATGTCAACGCCAACGCCGCTGACGGGCATTTCACATGGATTCTTGGCGAGAACATAGTGGTTGACGGGAGCACAACCCGAGCGCTCAACCAAACCGACGCAAGGCTGACGATAATCGGTCTTGGGCAGGAGCGGACGATTTCACTGACATCTGCCGGCTTGATTTTCATCGTGGGTGCGACCGGGCAGACTGGTATAAGCCTGACGCTGGGCAACAACGTTGCGCTGGTCGGGCTCGCCACTCCGGCAACCAACAGCCACGGGCTGGTGCGGGTGGATCATTCTGCGGCGCTCACCATGCTTGCGGGATCGGGGATCAGGGGCAATGTCAGTTCAGGCAACAATGCGGCAACCGACTGGGGAGCCGCATTGCACGTTCTGAGCGCTGGCAGTTTCACCATGCTCGGCGGCAGCATAACCGGTAACCACTCTACGGATGACGCATCAACACAAAGGAGCGGCGGACTGTACGCCAGCACCAATGCAGTCATCACGCTGGCAGGCGGCAGCATAACCGGCAACACCGCCACTTGGGGAGGGGATATTCATATTCATCATGATGTCGCTTCGTTTACCCTGTCTGGAACCGCCGCTGTGGGAACGGTCGGGATGAACGCCAACAACGTCGCTCACACTCCGCTGACCATAGCCGACGGCTGGACGGGTACTGTTGCAGGGCTTAACCTACGGGGCGGTAATGCCACCATGGCTACCGTAATCAACTGGTGGAACGGCAATGACGTACTGACGGGCCCGGGCGTGAACGCCGCCAACATCGCCAGAATCCCGCTGGGGAACTTTGTTTCCTCCACCGCAAGCGAAGCGGGCAGGCAGCCCATCGCCCCCACCCACCACATCAACGCCGAGGGCGTGCTGGTGGCGAATGCGCCATAAATCCGCCTTTGTGCGGATTTATGGCGTCGGAGTTTTGCGTTGCAAAACTCCAGCCAGAGAATTGTAGGGAAAAGGGAGAAAATTACAGTTGTTCGATAACATCAGTTGTTGGTAAAACAAAACACTTGCGAACGGCGATTTTTCTCCCCGATCCCTTAACTCTTTGCATTCATAATCAACATCTGTAAACGATTCTCGATGTTTGCAAAGCTTACGTCAGGGTCGTAGTCAAGCGGTAAAATCTGAATATTTGGGTATTGTTCCTTTACCTTTTTCATGATCCCCCGTCCGCAAATATGATTTGGAAGACAGCCAAAGGGCTGGAGAATAACAAACGAACGAATGCCTTTTGCGGCGTAATGGAGAATATCGGCTGCTATCAGGAAAGATTCGCCTGACAAAATTGAATGGTGTATTATGTGATCGCTGAGTTTGGCTACTTCTTCCAATGTTACATCACATTCATACAATGGGTGTATTTTGGCGATTTTGTCGGTGTGTTTTACTGCAATGTCCATAAATTTATTGCCGGCTCTTGCGAATAGATTGTCGTATAACGAATGTTTTACTTTAAATTGCTCCATTTCGGCAATGGTGTGGTTCAGAAAAAGATGGCGGTAAATTCCGTACATTCGCGGGAAGATAACTTCCATGCCGTTTTTTTCCAGATATTTTTCGACTTCCTGATTTGATCCGGGGTGAAACGTTAAAAGATATTCGCCTTGTATCAAAACTTGTTCACGAAGTTTGGAACGGTCGTAACGTACTTTAGAAAGATTTTTAACAGCTTTTTTAAATGCTTTGATAGAGCCGGGAATACCTCTTCTTGCAAGCCCTTTGGCAATTTCTACAAACGCTTTTTCTGTTACTTTGTCGGTTTCGCCTTTTTGCAGTTCGTAAGGACGTATTTTGCGCCTTAAATATTCAAGTGCGTCAGTTTGAATTATTCCCCATACAACATTCATGTAAGTAATTGGAGTAAATTTCATGCCCGGATGGGCGTTTTTTAAATCAAACATATCTGTTGTTATTACTGGAACCTGCGGAAAGCCCGCTTCGTCTAACGCTTTTCTTGTCAGCGGCATATAATTGGAAAGGCGGCAATCGCATAACACTTTTGGCGACGCTACAACTGTATTGTCAGGGTTGTATTTGCCGCTTTTTAACGCAAGGATTGCTTCTCCGATTACAATCTGAGCCGGCAAGCACATATCGTTATGCACATAACGTTTTCCCATTGCGATAGCTTCGGCTCCTCCCATTGGCAAAGGTTCGACACGGTATCCATCTTTGACAAGAGCGCCGCTGGTTATCAGGCAGAAAGCTCTTGAAGCATTTGCAACAAGAATGGTTTTATGCCTGTCTGATTTTGTAAGCTTAATAGGGTAAGGATCGCCAAGAGGTTTTGCGTCATGATTAACCTTTTTACGGCGAGTCATCACGGTTTCGATAAAAGATCTTACACGGATACGCAATGGACCGGCAATTTCGCTTTCGTCCATTTTAATTATCAAAGGGGATTTCCCGGAAATTTCGTCCATAATGCGGACAATCTCGTCAGTATAAACAGCGTCATGTCCGCAGCCAAAACTGAAAATATCTACATATTCCAGAGTGGGGTGTTCCGCAGCGATTATTGCGCCTGATAAAAGCCGTGCATGGTTATTAATTGTGATTTCGGTTCGTGTTTTATTCAGCGCAACTTTGCCGATATTGGGAAGAGAATCAATTGTTAATACGGGTATTCCCATACTTGTAAAATACCTTGACAGGTCGTGGTTTATGTGTTCATCATATTGATAATGCCGCCCAGCAATAACTACGGCAAAACCGCCTTTTTGCTGAGTTTCGTCAATTATTTTTTTACCGTTATCTGTCATTGTATCATTAAAATTGTTAAGAGCTTCCTCGCCCTGTTTCATTGCGGCAAGAACGAGTTTTTTATCGATATTAAAAGTTTCAGACATAAAACGGCAAAGCTGGATTTTCATGTCACGTTTTGAAAACCAATGGCAGACAGGCGAATCAAACGGAATGTTATGTTTTTCTTCGGGGTTATTCGAAAATTTGACAGAAAGAGGATAACCTTTTAACACAGGGCAGGTAAAAGTGCTTGAACGTTCGGGGTTGTCAGGGGGAAGCCGATTAATCTGCGGAAAGAAAATGCGATCAACCTTGCTTTCGATTAAATCTTCTATGTGTCCGTGAACAAGTTTTGCCGGAAAACAAACAGTGTCGGAAGCGACATATTGAATTCCTTTTTCGTATAATTGACGTGAACTTTTTCGGGACACTTTAACCTTAAATCCCAAAGCGTTCCAAAAAACTTTCCAAAAAGGCAGATCACGCCAGAAATCCAATACACGGGGAATTCCAATTGTTATGTCTTTTTGCGGCAAAACAGCGGTAAAAGGATAATTTTTAAAGAGAAGCTCGTCTCTAAACTTTACCATGTCTGGAACAGCATTGATAAGGCTGGTTCTGTTTTTTAATTCTTCACGTAACGCCGGGTCTTGAGGGTCGCCGATAAGCTCGCCTCGCTCGCAGCGATTTCCTGTAACCCATGTCAAGCCGTTGGAAAAACGCACTAAGGTACGGTTACAATTGTTAGTGCAGAATTGACAAATTAAGTTTGCTTCCTGCGTATAACCAAAAGTTTTAAGAGCTTCAAAACCGATAAAACGTGAACGGGTATTTGTTCCATGCGGAGACGTATAACCATGTTCAACAATTTCACGCTTAGTAAGAAGCGCAATTCCGATAGCACCCATCTCGCCGGGGTAGGGAGAGCGTACTAAAAATTTCCCAAGATATTGTTCAAACGCCCTTAACACAGCGTTGTTTTTAAGCGTTCCGCCCTGAACAACAATTTTATTGCCAAGCTGTTCTGGATTAGAGATTCGCACAACTTTGGTAAAAACATTTTCTACTATGGAGCGGCAAAGCCCTGCCATAATGTCGTCAGCCTGTTTGCCGTTTTTCTGCTCGGTGATGATCGTGCTGTTCATAAAAACCGTACAACGGCTTCCCAAAACAGCCGGGTTTTTTGCGTTAAACGCAGCTTCGGCGATTTTATCAACAGGAATATTCAGTGTATCGGCAAAAGTTTCCAAAAAAGAGCCGCACCCGGAAGAGCAGGCTTCGTTAACAGTTATATTTGTAATAATGCCGTTTGATATGCTGATAGCTTTCATGTCCTGTCCGCCGATGTCCAGTATGAAGCTCACCCCGGGTATGTATTTCTGCGCTGCGGCTGCATGAGCGACAGTCTCAACCGTATGGTAATCAGCCCCCAGCGCTTTGTCAAACAAAAGCTCTCCGTAACCTGTTGTTCCCAATGCGATTATTTCAAGTTCGACACCGTCATCATTATATTTTTGATACATATCCAAAAGTGCTTTTTTGATAACCTTTAGAGGTTCGCCCTTGTTCGGACTGTAAAAACAATCTACAACATTTTCGTTTTCGTCTAACAACACAAATTTTGTTGTGGTAGAGCCTGCGTCAATCCCCATGTATACCCGCAGGATACCTTTTTGTTTAATTGCCTTTGTGTCATTGATAGCGTGTATTTTATGGCGTTCTTCAAAATCCTTGCGTTCGGATTCGCTTGAGAAAAAGTGCTGATTGTGAATAACAGTGTTGCCCGTAACAATTTCACGATACATCGAAAGCGAAGTAAGTGCGGCTTGCGGGCTGAAGTTTTTGTAGTGTCCGTCATTTTGATCTGACGCTAAAAACATTTCGTTTATCGACAGAGCAGCTCCGTACGCTATAAAAAGCTCCGCATTGGGCGGCAGAATAATGTCACTGTCGGAAAGCCCCAAACGTTCGGCAAAAACCTTGATCAACGTTGGGTTAAATGTAAGAGGCCCGCCTTCAAAAACAACAGGAGGTTTTATTTCAAGCCCTTGAGCCAGCCCGCCTATGGTTTGTTTGGCGATTGCGTGAAAAGTTGAAAGAGCAATGTTTTCCAAAAGACCGCCCTGATTCAACAGCGGCTGAATGTCGGTTTTAGCAAAAACGCCGCAGCGTCCTGAAATGTCATAAACTTGCGTGCCTTTTGCGGCCAGCGCATCAAATTTTTCTACGGGAGTACGCAAAAGAGAAGCGACTTCGTCAATGAAAGCTCCAGTTCCGCCGGCGCAGCTTCCGTTCATACGCATATCGCCAGTCATTAAGCGGTCTGTTGCTTTATCATGATGAAAAAAGACAATTTTGGCATCTTGCCCGCCCAATTCTACTGCTACTTTTGCCTGCGGATAAAATTCCCTCACCGCAATGGAATTAGCTACCACCTCCTGAATATAGGGAACGTGTAGCATTTCGGCGAAAGTCCTGCCGCCAGAGCCGCAAAAGGCAATCCGATATTGGTTATGAGAGTAAAGCGCAAAAATCTCCTGCAAAAAAGACTGAACTTTTTCGCTCTGAGAAGCGTTGTGCCGTTCGTATCGTGAAAAAACTATTTCTTTTGTATCCGGCTTAATTACAACAGCTTTAACCGTTGTGGAGCCAACATCAATGCCTATGTGTAACATGGTGAAACCTCATGTTAGCATAAAAAAGAATTGTTTTTCAAGCGATGATTTGCTCGAAACAGCAATTCTAAATTTGAATAAAACTCTCTGTCCAGTCAGGGCAGGGGCAGGCTCTCAGAAAAACTTCGCCGAAGAGTCAAGAGGGGAACCTTCGCCCACAAGCGGGCTTGGTTGAGGTCACCGCTCCAGAACCTCAGCAGACAATAGAAAAGCCTCAAATAAATTGGAATTGCAGTGAAAATATTTTAAATTGCTGAGTTTCTTGCGCGGGGAGCGGCGAAAATGTTTTTCTGAGAGCCTGCCCCTGCCCTGACTGGACACAAATTTGTCAAGTTTAGTATCACTGCATTTGTATGAGTGTGACTGTGTTCCCTCTATAATATTGATATATCACGTAAATTTCACATAAAAACTATCAAATTTAGAATTGCTGTACTCGAAAGCAAGGTCGGTAGGCTATATGCCTACGGCAAGTTTTTCACGGATAATTTCGTTGATAACAGCTGTCTGGCTCTTGTTGAATATCTTTGCCTGCACCCTCAAGTATTCGGCGACATCTCTATCAAACTCGTTCAGCAGCAATGTGTTATGTGCTAATCCGGGTTTTACTCCATGTTTCAAAAGGTTTGGACCCGGTTCAAAGGTGGTTTTGGTATAATAATCGTCCCAGTATTCACATTCAGAATCGGTTATTCCAGTTTTCCGTTCTATTTCTGTCATGGCATTTCTCCTCTCTCAAATAACTGCAAAAAACGGCTTTGACACGGCATAGCATGAAAAATATTCACGCTATTTTCCCCAATTTCATTATACATTATTTCAACAGGATTTGCTTTTGTATCAAAACCTAAAAGCAGGTATACATTTTCACGATTGCCGTATTGCCCCATATAACGACAAGTTTCAAACGCTTGACGAATATCTGCTTCTCCAAGACCGTGTTTGAAGGCTGTATGGCGAAAAACAAAATCCAGCTCCATATATCACTCTAACATACTAAACAAGTTTAGAAAAGTGGGGAAAATTCATGTGTAATGCACCGCCCTGTACGCAAGAGAGTCGTATACAACCGCTGGCAGGCAGGTTTGCGAAAAGCACTGGCGGCGACATCGGTGTGGAGTGCAATATTGCGACGCCAAAGCGTCTCGCCGATACTGCCACAGCCGTAAAAGAGCCGACAGGGATTTTCGCAAACCCGTCTGCCGATGATTCGCTGAGACGGCAGCGTTTTGCCAGCCCGACAACGGCTCAGTCTGCTCCAAAATCGTCAAGCACACCCTTTGTAGGTAGTTACCCAATCCAGCCAGCCCAAACGTTAGATTGATAACCCACAGTAGCCATTTTTCCATTTCTTACAATCGGTGTGTTAAACATCGCAGGGTTAGCCAAAAGCCGTTCTTCAACATCACTTTCACTTGATAAATATGCAATATGCTGGTTTACAAATTCTTTTGACTTTTTGTTGATTAAGTCTTCCATGCTGCCGCCTACAGCAATTTTTATACTTTGATATTCACCTTTGCTAATTCCGTATTTAGCAATGTCAATAAATTGAAATTTTATATTTCGCTCTTTAAAAAAACGCTCGGCTTTCTTGGTATCAGAGCATTTCTGCTTTCCAAATATCTGGATATTCATAAGCTGATACTACACTATAAATAAAGGAAAGTCTTCCCCTGTTTTCACAAAACAATTGGGAAAATCATCATAGCTCTTAACAACCTAATTGAAACGCCGCCCAAAACCAATAATAAAATTAATTGACTATAGTTGATACGGTACAGTAGTCGTAAAATCAGTTCTTGCAACAACAACCCCATTTTCAAAAACTCTCAACCGTACTTCCACATATAATTCGTTTTGATTTAACCTGTTAAAATTCATTGAAATTCTTTGAGCTTTCATTGTTTCAAATGCTACAAAATGATTACGTATTGCCAGATTATAACTCTTTATATCCATGACATCATTATCATTATTCAAAAATAAACTTGTATCAATATCTACCCCAAATCTAGTTTTCACTTGGTCAACAACAGGCTGTATTGGCAATGAAGCAAATATTTCTGTGGCTTCTCTTTCGCTTTCGTCAAATAAAGTCATATAGAACACAGAATTTAAGCTAAAAGTATTTGTTGACAACTCATTAAATCTGATAGATTTTACCCCTGCACAACCAACCATAAAAAAAAGAACACAGACCAAAAACGATACGAGTACGAAGAGGCGCTGATTTAAACCAGTAGCAAAACATGGTAGACATTTTAGTAATATTTGAGATGGAATAAACTGGGCGAAACTGATAAGCTATACGAATAGTCTTGACGTACTTGAAAATGCCGAATGCAGAGATTGCGTGTACTTCCCATGCATTACAAAGGTTTCTAGTTAGAAACATAGGAATTTCTACAATGAAAGCACTTTTTAAAAGAAACGGGAGAATAACAATTTTAACTATAAGGAGTAGTTATGAAACAACATCGAAAAATATCAGTTAGTAAAAAAGTTTTTTTTCTCGCTTTCGCAACACTAATAATTGCAGTGTTATGCGTCGGCTGTTCATCTGAAACTGCTAAATCAACAGGGCAGATTTTTCTGTATGGGGAAGCGCATGGCGTTCCGAGAATAATGGACAGGCAACTGGAAATTTGGTACGACTATTATCACAATCATAATATGCGGCATTTATTTATTGAATTTGCTTATTTTACGGCTGAATTTTTGAATATATGGATGAAGTCGGACAATGACGATATATTGTATGAATTGTTTGATGATTGGGTCGGTACTGTCGCACATCACCCTCATAAATTAGTATTTTACAAGACAATAAAAAGAGAGTTTCCCGAAACAATTTTTCATGGCATAGATATTGGACATCAATATTGGTCTACAGGTCAACGTTTTTTGCAGTATCTCCGAGGCAGCAATAAACAAGGGACAGTACGGTATTTGCTGACGCTGGAAGCTATTGAGCAAGGAGAGTTTTTTTACAAGACTCGTGAATTTGGACAAGTTGACTGGGAATATCGTGTAATCAAAATGACAGAGAATTTTATCCGTGAATTTGATCAATTAGATGGTCAGAATGTTATGGGAATATTCGGCGCAAGACACACTAGATTTGGTTTTATGGAAGCGCTTGGGCTTTATGATGTTCCAACTATGGCAGAGCGTTTGAGAGAGCGTTATGGCGATTCTTTACATACAACAGATTTGTTCTTGTTGCGTTTGCAACTTTACCCAATAAGAGTAGATATAATTAACATAAACAATGTAGACTACGAAGCCTCATATTTTGGCACGGATTTAACCTCATTCTCAACTGTAATCGGAGATGTCGTGTCGAGGAGTTTTTGGCGTTTGGAAAACGCTTATGATGATTTTAGAAATAAGCCGACAAATGAATATTGGCTTCCTTTTGACAACTATCCAATGGTGATAGAACTAAATCAAGTTTTTATTGTGGACATTGTATTTACAAATGATTCTATTTTAAGGCACTTTTATCGTTCTATCGAAGGTGCATATTGGCAAGGCAGACCTATAACAACAGGGTTTAATGTAGACTAAAATCAAAGAAACAGGAAAATGAGCCTGTCCCAAAACTCGGTCAGTTTTGAGACAGGCTTCCGAAAAAGCGTCATAAATGCCACTTTTTCATTTAAATCTAAGGAAGCTGTCCCAAAAACTGAAGTTTTGGGACAGCCTCAAATAACAATTTTTATTCGTGCGGAGGGAGTTAATCCCCCTATTTGCTTCCCAAACCCCGCCGCACCCACTTGTCAAATCCCGTTCAATATATCAAAATACTTTTGGGAGGAATATTGTGAGCATAGAAATAACAACTGACAATTTCAACACTGAAGTGATTCAATCGCCGTTACCAGTACTCTTGGATTTTTGGGCGTCATGGTGCGGTCCGTGCAGGATGATAGCTCCTGTAATTGACCAAATAGCCGAGGAATATTCCGGGCAGGTAAAGGTTGGCAAAATCAATATCGATGATAATGCGGCTCTTGCCGAACAGCATGGGATTGTTTCGATTCCCACACTGATCGTTTACAAGAGCGGTGAGATTATGGCTCAAAAAAACGGAGCCGCTTCAAAATACGATATCGAGGCAATGTTTAAAAACTTAATCTGAACAAAGAGCCAGTTATTTGTTTAGTGATCTTCATTGACTCGAGTGTCTTCCGGGATTATTTGGTCTTCCTGCTGTAACGCCGCTTGTGACGGTAATGTACCAGTCCGCATTTGTGCCTGTATTTGGAGCTGTTTCGTCACGGTTTATCGTGCGGGTATTTGTGGTTCCTGTGGTTCTGACTGCGTCGGCAGGAGTCGGGATATTTCCGTCTATTGATTTCCACGCACCTTGATTAAACAAAAATATTGCGGCTTCCGCAAAGTAGTCTCTTGCCCACCAAGTTGCCGGTTCGCCGGATAACATTACTGCGCTGAGTACGTTGTCATCCTGATCCAGCACATAAACTACGGAAGCTTCTCTGTGGATTCTTTTTGTGTTTCCCGGTATCCAGAAATCCCACGCTTCGGGCGAAGAGTCCCTGCCGCCGGATTCGTCTTTTCTGCCGTTGTATTCATCTCTGGCGGAATCTTCTACTGTTCTCAAATGAAGCGTTACATAATCGTCTTTTTTTACCTCTACAGGTCTAAACTCATAAATTGTCAATCTTGAGGCGTTGGTATTTCCCAATATGAAAACTCTCATTCCTCCCAAGTTGCCGTCTGATCGGATTTTGAATTCGATGAATTCAGTTCTTGGGTTAGAGTGTTCTGTGCGTATCTCGTTTATCACAAGCTCAGGCATTCTGTTATTTCTGGAACGGAAAGATACTAATACATTGATTGTGTTTCTTTTTTCGTCTTCCGCCAGAATATTGGCCGTTACCAGTATCCCGGGTTTCGCCGCCTCTTCCAGTTTGATTTTGACTGTGCTGCCGTCTTCGATTGAAGCGATTTTTAAAGACGGCTCAAAATTTAAGCTTTTGATTATTACCGGTCTGGAAAACTCAAATTCGATTTTGTTTTCAGAAACCGTTTTTGAGCCAAGATAGAGCAGTGCCTGCGAGCTGCCTCCCAGCATTGTGGAGATTCCTGAATCTCCTGTTGTGCAAGAACCAAGCGTGATTGCGCAGATTCCGATCAACAAAAAATAGTTTTTTTTCATAAATTCCTCGTACTTGCAGCCGGAAGGCCAATTTGATGTTTTGCCTCCGGCCGTGTTTATAAATGAAACAACGTTTCACAATATATACGGGGTAGATATGCGTGGTGCTTGACCGAAAACAAAAAAAAATGCAAAATAATCAAAAGAATAAAAATCGAGGTATTTTATGGCAAAAAAAGATAATAAATCGCACGCTCAGGGGAAAGATTCAGGAACTTCTGAAATCTCCAAGAAATTCAAGCAGAGTCCCGGACTTTACATAGGTTCTGTTGTCATTCTTGTTTTAGTTGTCGTAACCTTTTTAGGCGGTGATTTGCTTCAGGGCAGGACTCCCGGGCATGGCGGAGATTGGACTTTTGGTCACTATAACAATGTTCCAATATCATTTGTTCCCGGTAATATGTTTCATCAATATCATGATCAAGTAGAAAATTGGTTTAGAGGGCAAGGTCATTCTCTTGATAGTCCCCATATTCAAGCCCAAATTTGGCGGCAGGCTTTCGAAATGGCTGCGGTGCATACTGCGATTCTGAATATAATGAACAGATCCAATTACGCAGTGCCTGAAAGAACGGTAAACAGGATTTTTACTCAATTGCCTCATTTTCAGCACAATGGTCTTTTTTCTCCCGCATTGCACAACCAAATGCCGGCGCAAAGACGAAA
>WQWD01000049.1 GCA_009785545.1 Treponema sp.
ATACGAGCGTTTAGTTCACCCACAACACGCACCCCGATAAGTTTCCCCCAATTTTTATAATCATTATAAATTTTAAAAATCTGAGGTTCATCGGTGAAAGGATCAATTGTTTTGCCTTTACCGATTCCGGGGAAACGAAGAAGAAAACCATCCTGATACGGGATGAGTTCAAAAGCCGATAAAAGACCAGTTTTAGCGAGGAGCGGTTGAATGTAGATGTCCATATAACCGCTGCATTCATTTACTTTTACGCGTGAAGAACTTCTTTGTTCCAGAAGCAAAGCAGTATCAGTCTGATTGTGTTCTTTGAACATCTGAAGAGCTTCTTCGTAAGAAAGATATTTAGACGTGATTGGCAAATCTTTACTCACCAAGCGGCGCATTTCTTCTTCCAATTTTTCTACGTCTCCTGATTGGGGCTTTTCGCCGGAAATCAAAGTATAATAATAACTGTTACCAAGAGAATGTCCGACATAAACCCCGTCGGTTGGAAAAATATTCTTGGCGGCGATTGCCATAACGAATGAAAGGGTACGCCTGTAAATCATCGCTCCTTCCGAAGAATCCATAAGAACAGGCTCTAAAGATGCGTTTACAAAAAGTGAAGTTTCAAGCGGAAGTATTTCGTTATTTACCTTGATTGCCGCAAGATCAGCGCAGTTAATGCCGAAATTTTCGATTATATCCTGAGCCGAGGTTCCATATGCGCAAGATACAGTTTTTTGAGTGTTAGTAAAGTTTATGTTTATTGTATTCATGCAGATATTATAACACAGTTATAATTAAAATTACAAGAAAATGAGGCTGTCCCAAAAACTAAAGTTTTGGAACAGCCTCAAATACTAAAAAGAGCTCCTAATCTGGTTTTGAAAAAAAACTCAAAAAAACTGATTTTTTTTCATTTATAAGATATAATGTTAGTATGAGAAAGATAAAATGGATTTGCTTAATAATTTTTATACTATCAACATCTGCCTGCGAACTTTTTCTGGACTATTTGGAGTTTACTTCCGAGCGTGAAAGAAACTTAATCAGGGTGTATGCAGGAAGTTCTGGTTCCGATGTTGCTTTCAGAGTTGAAAGAACTCCCTCTGGCGGATTTCACAGAGTTTACGGCAGTTCCGGTTTTTCAGTAATTTACAGAATAGATGCAAACCCGGACTGGCGCGGCGAGCGGCGGATTTTATCCGGGAGCTCCGGGTCAAACGTTGCTTACAGAATCGAAGCTAACTCTGATTGGCGTGGCGAGAGAAGAGTATTTTCCGGCAGAACAGGGCAGACTGTAATTTATAGAGTTGAAGATCGACCTGATTGGCGTGGGCAAAGGCGGGTTCTTTCCGGGAATTTCGGCTTATCTGTTGTTTTTCGGATTGATGAATAATTTTTTATTCGTGGCGAGGGTTTAATACCCCACCGAACCGAAGGTTCGACTTCAGGGCGTTTTCTAAAGGTATTAAACCCGAGTCCAATACCTTTAGAGAACAACATACCTCGTCCCTTCAGGGCGAGGTTGTTGATAAATTGAGGCTGTCTCAAAACTGACCGAACCGAAGGTTCGCAGTTTTTGGGACAGGTTCAATTGCTGACTGTTCATTGTAATGCAATAGCAATTTTAGATTTAAAGTCCTTTTCTGTTATTTTGCCTTTCAGATAGTCCGTAACAATTTGGCGGATAACAGGAGGAAAAGAACTCCAGTAACGTCCCGGCCATGCGCCAATTTCATCGCGAAGTCCTTTGTCAACTGACTCTTGCATAGTGCCGTTAGAAAACGAGACAAATTGCTCGATCATCGAAAGCAGAACATCAGATGGCAAGCCGTGAGCTTTTGCGGTTTGAGCGGTTGTACTTGAAGGCAGCCAAGCCTGGCAAAGTTCCGCAATTTGGTTTTCGTTAAGTTCCGGTGCGTGTTCACGGCAGATTCTTTTGATCATTTCATTAATGGAACCTCTCATGCCATCAATTATTTTATCAGTGCCTCCGCCAAGGCTTGCGCTGATTTCCGCAGCCATTTTTTCCGGGTTGGGAATATTTCCTACGGTTTGAAACATTGCAAGGTTTCGCCGACGCCTGACTACAGCTTCGGCTAAAACCTCTATAGAGGCGTTATCGCTGTGGTTAATTATATAGTCAAGCGCTTGTAATAGCTTGGTATCTGCCATTTGTAGTATCTATGATACTTAGTATTTACAATACTTTGTATCTTGCAGTATTTACGCTTTTTTTTGCTTGGATTCTGTTTTCAAACAACGAGTACAAATTTTGCGTCTTTTTACAGTCCCATTTATTTCGGCTTTTACGCTTACCAGATTGGGCTTCCATGTTCTGCGGGTACGATTTTTGGCGTGGCTGACCCTATTTCCTGTAATTGTATGTTTTCCGCATTCTTCACAAATCCGTGACATTATCTTCCTTCCTTCTTAATTAGGGGATTTTTAATTCTCTCTCTTTTTATATCAAAAAAAATGATTTATGTAAAGTGCTTGAGAATAGATATCAGACATTAGGGCAAAATACATACACCGGCAGGGGTTTTTGCAGTCCCTCTGCCGATGATTGTATTCATTACTGACCAATCCTGATCGAGTTAAACCAAGCGTCTGTGTAAAGATCAAACGTTGCCGGATCGAGATATCTTACAAGTTCGGAGTTCAGCATATCCTCTGATGTATAAAACATAAAACCTGTGGTTAGTTCACGGGCAGGAACATTGGCTGTCGCCGGCAAGCCGAACGCAGTAACAAATTCGGCGTAGATTTCCGGCCTGTGGATAAAATCTACGAATTTGTGAGCCAATTCGGCATTTCTTGCATCTCTTAAAAGAACCATAAAGTCAACAAAGGATGGTCCGCCTTCTTCGGGGAGGAAGAAAACTGTATGTTCAAAAATGGGAAGCTCGTTGATTTCGTAAAATACCGATTCGGGGAAACCGTGAACAACCCAGAATTCGCCGTTGGCAAAACCTTTGGCAAAAGCATCTGCATCGAATCTTACAAGGTTTGGACTCCAATAAGTGTTGATATGATCTCTTGCTGCAATAATTTCTTCCGGGTTATCCGTGTTTACCGAAAAACCAAGATAAGCGAGCGCTCCGCCGATTGTTTCGCGTAAATCGTCTAACATTGTCATGCGTCCGCGCAAATCTTCTCTTTCGAAGATTGACCAGCTTTTTTCAAATTCGGGGACTCTTTCGGTATTTACAAGAACACCTCCCATTCCATAAAAATAGGGAATGGCGTAATTCATCGCAGGGTCTGCCGTGAGCCTGGAAACAAGAACCGGGCAAAGATTGGCAAGATTGGGAATTAAAGAATGATCGAATCTTTGCAGCATATTACTTTGCATCATCAAAGGAATAAAATCATTGGAAGGAAATACTAAGTCGAACTGGCGGCCAAATCTTCTTGCCAATCCTCCGAACAACCCTTCTCTTTGTCCTTGTGATGTCAAGAGTCTGGCGAACATATCTTCATTAGAGGTGAACTCATCGTAAACGACTCTGACATTAAATTCTTCTTCGAATTGTCGAATAACAGAATCCGGAATGTAATAAGTCCAGTTAAAAATATATAACCGCTCTCTCGAATCACAGGACATAATGACAGGCACAAGAGCTGCCAAAACCACATAAAAGATGAACTTAATTTTTTTCACCTAAAACCTCCTGTTGACGATCACACTAGTATCGCCAAATTAAATTAATATATGTTTATCTCCTCTGGAGTTAAACTACTACTGCCAAAAGGCATACTCATTTTGCGGCGATATACTTTAGGAATTTTCTAAGCATAATCGCCAAAATAACAGTTCCGATAATCATCACAACCGAAAGCGCACTGATAAGCGGTGTAATGCCGCCTCTTTTTGTAATTGCCGAAAGAATAAATACGGGCAGAGTAGAGGAGCCCGGACCTGCAACAAAAAATGTAATAACAAAATCTTCCAGCGACAAAGTAATCGCTGTTAAAAACCCGGAAATAATGCCCGGTTTACATATCGGAAGAGTTATTTTAAACAGTGTTTGTCTTTCGCTGGCTCCAAGATCTGACGCCGCTTCGATAATTGAAAAATCAAACTCATAAAGCCTGGACATTACCAAAAGAAAAACAAATGGAATGTTAAAAGTTGTATGCGCTATGTAAATCGTAAAAAGTCCAAGCGGAATTCCAACGGCGGCGAAAAAAATCGAAAGCGAAACGCCAAAAATGATTTCCGGCAAAATCATCGGCAGGAAAGAAATCGTTTGCACATAACCGCGTAATTTGAATCTGTACCAGCTGACTCCAATCGCGCCGACAGTGCCGATAATTGTAGCTGTTGTTGCTGACGTTAATGCGATAACTACGCTGTTCCTGAACGCTGTCCAAAGTCCTCGTTCTGTTAACAGGCGCTGATACCACCTAAAGGAAAATCCTGTCCATGTCATGCTTGTCGAACTGTTAAACGAATAGATTACCAATACAAAAAGCGGAAGAAAAAGAAAGATAAGCGTTAGTACAAAAATAGTTTGAGAAAGCGAAAAACGGCTTCCAAAAGCACGTCTTGCGTGCCTCTCCGCTTCGCTGTGAGTTTTTTGTTTATTTGGGGTAAAGGCTGAACGAACCATATTCATAGTTTTCATTATATTTTTATACCTCCCCTGTAAACGCTGAAGCGGTTTTCCCGGCGGCTTTTGTATCTCTGTTTTTTGCTTCTTTTTTATTGATACGCATCATCCAAAGAATACCAATCATAGTAATAAAAGTGAGAACTGTTGAAATGGCGGCGGCTCTTGGCCAGTTACGCTCGCCTCTGAGAAAATCCGAGATACGCTGACCTAACATATAAGAATCCATACCGCCTACCAGCATAGGAACAGCGAACGCTCCAAAAATCGGAATAAAAGTAAAAAGTATAGCTGTCATAATGCCGCCCTGAATGTTAGGAAGCAGAACTTTTATGATAGAAGTAAATTTGCTTGCCCCAAGATCACGGGAGGCTTCTAAAAGCGAAAAATCAAATTTATCGATTGTAGAAAACAAAGGCAAAATGGCATACGGCAAGTACATATAAACCAAAACAAGAATGACGGCGTTTTGCGTGTATAACAATGGAAGAAAGTCCTCGATAAGACCGAGCCGCATCAGCAAGGTATTTATAAAACCGCTGTTCCCTAAAATCATTATCCACGCAAAAACTCTGATAAGAAAATTAGTCCAAAATGGAATAATGATCAGAAGTAACAGCAAAGTTTGATGTTTGCTTCTTGCCATAAAATAACCGCAGGGAAGAGCGATTAAAATGGTAATAGTTGTAGCGATTACTGCCGTTATTATTGTCCTAAGCACTATGCGCAAAAGTACCGGGTCTGCCAGATGGCGGTAAGCGTCAAGTGAAAATTGCCATATAACGCCGTGCCGCATATCTCTTTCAAGAAAACTGTAAAGAACAATAATGAGAACCGGCGCAAGAAAAAACAAAGTGAACCAGATTGCCATCGGCATTGAGTAGCGTAATCCTTTGTTTTTTATCTTCGGCGCTAAAGTAATCGTCGGTGTTTTTACCTCCGTTACTTTTACTGCCGGGCTCAACTTTTTACCTCGACAATGTAGCCGTCAAGGGCACTCCATGAAAGATATACCGAATCTTTCCAGCGAATATCCGGCCCTTCGTCGGAGTAATTGGCGTGTTGTTTAATTACCCTGATAAGCGTTCTGTCGGTAACTTGAACATAAAACTTTGTTTGGAATCCCGAGTAGATGGGTTCATCGACAGTTCCCTTTAATAGGTTGATGTCATCACGTTTGGTTGCGGGTTTTTCTTTTGTTATCACGATTTTTTCCGGCCTGACTGTGACGCTTACTTTTTGCCCTTCGTGGATTTCATCGACATCTGTTACTTTGATTATTCCCAATTCGGGGATTTCAACTTCGGCGAGATATTCGGTTTCTCCCTCAAAGTCATGGAGCTTAACCTTTTCCACTTTTACGATAGTGCCGTTAAAAAGGTTGGTGTCGCCGATAAATTTTGCGACAAAGTCTTTGGAAGGGCTTTCGTAAATTTCATGGGGAGTGCCCATTTGTAAAATAACTCCCTGATTCATTACTGCCAGCCTGTCAGAGACAGAGAGCGCTTCCTGCTGATCATGAGTTACATATATGAAGGTGATACCGATTTCATCATGAATGCGATCCAGCTCGATCAACATATGCTGACGAAGTTTTGCGTCAAGCGCTGAAAGCGGCTCATCGAGCAAAAGCACTCGAGGTTCGTTGATAAGCGCACGGGCGATTGCCACGCGCTGCTTCATTCCGCCTGAAAGCTGAGCCGGTTTTTTGTCGGCGTGGCCTTCAAGGCGCACAAGATGGAGGTACTGCTCAACCTTGGATTTTACTTCCTTGCTTGAAGCTCCCTTTAATCTTGGGGAAAAGGCGACATTTTCGAATACCGAAAGATGAGGAAAAAGAGCGTAACTCTGAAAAACCGTATTTGTGGGACGTTTATTGGGAGGCAGCGAAAGCACGTTGTCTCCGTTAAGGGTTAGAATTCCTTTGTCGGGATGTTCAAAACCGGCAATAATCCGCAGCAGTGTAGTTTTTCCACACCCTGACGGTCCCAACAGGGAAAAAAACTCTCCCTTTTTAATTTCCATGCTCACATTTTTGAGCACTTCGAAATCACCGAAGGACTTACAAATCCCGTCAATGACAACATTGCTTCCTATCAATATATTCCTTCTAGCCTCCTTTTTGGAGTGGTGCGCCGGGCTCCACGGCGCGGCAACAACCCATGCCGTCCAGATTTATCGTCTTAGAGTACAATGAAGATTTTTAAGAAAAATGTCAATAGGTTTTGGAAAAATTTTCACCAAAGGCGGCGGATTTAAATTATAATAGACACAATTGAGGTTGTCCCAAAGACTGAAGTTTTTGGACAACCTCAATTAGATACTTATTCGAGGCTGTCCCAAAACTTCAGTTTTGGGGACAGCTTCCTTAGATTTAAATGAAAAAGCGGCATTTATGACGCTTTTTCGGAAGCCTGTCTCAAAACTGACCGAGTTTTGGGACAGGCTCATTCTTGATCATTAAAATCAAAAGTCCAGCTAGAAAAAATCTCACCCAGCTCTTCTGTAAATTCTAAAACACCATACCCTCTGTCCAATGTTTCTATTCTCTGCATTTCTTCTTCTGTTAATTCAAAACCGAATATGTCAAAGTTTTCCCGTATATGGTTTGGATTGCTTGATCCGGGTATTGCTACGTTTCCTACCTGTAAGTGCCATCTGAGAATTACTTGCGCCGGTGTTTTTCCGTGCGCTTCGGCAATTTCCGCAATTATTTCATTTTCAAATAAGATATGAGTATTTCCTTGACCGCCGAGTGGAAACCATGAATTTAATACTGTTCCGAATGGTCTTATGAATTCTCTCATTACAGTTTGATGAAAGAAAGGATTTGATTCTACTTGTAAAACCGCAGGTGGTATTGTCGCTATTTCCATTATTGCGCTAAATTTTTCCTCATAGAAATTTGAAAGTCCTATAGAACGGACTTTACCTTCATTTACCGCATTCTCCATAACCTTCCATGCTGTAAGATAACTGCCGAATGGTTGATGCAGCAATAGAAGATCGATGTAATCCACATCCAATCTTGCAAGAGTTTCTTCAATTTCTTCGGCAGCATTATCATAAGAGGTTATCCACAATTTTGTTATGATAAAAACCTCTTCTCTTGGAACTCCGGACATTCTGATTCCTCTCCCAACCGCACGTTCATTCATATATACATTTGCTGTGTCAATCAATCGAACACCTGCAGCTAAAGCGTGATAAACAGAATTTTCCGTTTGCTCCGGCGATAACAACCAAGTTCCTAATCCCAAGATGGGCATTTCAATTCCGTTATTTAATAAAACGACTTTCCTTTCCATATCAAAAACCCCAACTACAATTTCAGGGTCAGTTTGGGTGACTCTGCACGCAGTCAATGCGGAAACGCAAACAACTAAAGTAAAGATAATAAATATTGTTTTTTTCATAACAAATTCTCCTGTTTGTTTTTTTACACTAAAATGTTTGATTATAATATAACATATTAAAATTAGTGTCTACCATAAAAAGCCCTTGATTTGGGGCAAATTTCTTTGTAAATTGGCGAATTTATGTGTGTATGTGTGTGCAAAAACCGTGTCAAATTCTCTTGAATTTTTGTATCTTCCGTGTATAATCTTGTAAGGGTAATAAATAACAAACAATTATGAGCCAAAAGAATTTGAAATCCAGAGTCCTTTTTCCCATCGGTACTAAATTAGTAATCATCATCACTTTTTTGTTGCTCGCTTCGCTTGGGGCGGTAATTTCTATGGTATCGGCACTGAGCACTCAGGAGGCCCAGCGAACCGCAGAGGTGAACAATTTTACCATAAACATTGGGGCCGGTTCGCAGGCAGCAAGTTCATTTAACGGTGTCAGGGAGACGGTGCTTTTTTATCTGGAAATGCTAACTAGGCATTACGCCGTTGAGCAGGATCCGTACATGGAAAGTTTTTTCTTTAACCACAACCAGAACATAGCGTCAATCGGTCTTATGGGGCGTGAAGTTCCTTCTTTTATCCATAACACGCAGTTTTTGGATTCCAATGGCATAGACGTATCTTCTGTTGAAGCGTATTTTGCTTCGTACCATCCGGCCTCTGCTGATACCATGCGATTTTTCAATGCTTCGCCCATTTTCCAAACATCTATGCTTACTGCCGTTTTTAAACGCCAGAGCGCAGACGGCGATGAAATGGTAAAAGTGCTTTTTTCCCCTTATGATCTTTTTGATTCGTTCAGCACGGGGACGAATACCAGTTTTCTTATCAACAATGACGGGAGCCTGCTGTTGCATCCGGATATATTTTTGGTTTTGGGGGGCGCTAACTTTTATTCCCTTCCCATAGTGGAGTTTATGCTGCGGGAGGGAGACAACAACCGGCAGATTTCCTATGAATACCACGGGGTAATGTATTTTGGCGCTTATTACCGTCTTGCCGGAACAGACGCTGCGGTTATTACTCTAATACCCCACGATGTAGTGTTTGAGGCAGTCCAAGGCCTTACCAGGCAGAATATATTCCTTACAGCGGCGGTATTGTTTATCGCTATCAGTTTTATCTGGTTCTTCTCCAAAACTATCAGCAAACCTGCCCGCGTTCTGGCTGATGCGGCTTTGAAGATAGAGGAAGGCGATTTTTTGATTAAGCTCACGCCCCAGACACGGGACGAGCTGGGTCTTCTGACAGAAAGTTTCGACAGGATGTCCGGCGCTCTTAATATTTTTGGCCGCTTTACAAACAAGAGCATAGCGGTGCGAGCTATGCGCGGTGAGATAAACCCAGGCGGCTCTCCCAAACATGCCACAATATTCTTTTCCGATATTCGTGGTTTTACCGGAAAAACCGAAAATTTTACGAAGGTATTTGGAGACGAAGCACCCAACCGTGTTGTAGCGTGGCTTAACGACTATTTCAGCCACATGATCGACTGCGTCGGAGAAACCAGCGGGGTGGTTGATAAATTTATCGGTGACGCTTTGATGGCTCACTGGGGTACGGCAGCAACTGCCGGAAGCCCCGCCGAAGATGCATATAACTGCGTAAAAGCCGCTCTGATGATGAGGAATGCCCTATTGGAACTCAACGACCAGCGGGCAAAAAACGATCCCGGCAACCCCGTCATACACATGGGGTGCGGCATTAATACCGGCATCGTTATTGCCGGTCAGATTGGCTCGAAAGATCGAATGGAATATACCGTTATAGGCGATGCTGTAAACCTTGCCAGCCGGGTCGAATCGCTTAACAAGTCTTTTGGGACAGATATTTTAATTACCGAAGATACCTGGAAGCTGGTCAGGGATAAATTTATTACAGAGGAAATGCCTCCGGTAACAGTCAAAGGCAAGGAAAAACCGGTACGGGTATTCGCCGTGATAAACTCCATAAATACCGAAGACGGCCCCCGGACTTTGGCGCAGGTAAGAGAGCTTATGGATATTGAGCCTAGTACCAGCGCCAAGCAGGCTGTTCCATCTATCCTTGATGAAGAAAAAAGCCCACGGGCAACTCAGCTTGCCCAGGCTACCCGGGTTGCCCAGGCTACCCAAGTTGCCGGAATCGTAATTCCCGCCCCAAGACCCGCGTTGGACTACAGGCAAAAAAGCATATATGGCGGCGGCGAAAAAACCGGACAAGGCGCAGGCGGCGCAAACGTTCCTGTGATTAAAATGACCTCATTTGGCTCTTCCGCCCTGGTACATGGGCCGGCCGGAAAGCGGGTTCCTGTTTTCTTTTCCTGGAATATATCCAACTCAGGTTCAGATACCCATGTAATTGTAGAAGTGGCAGAGGATCAGGATTTTAATACCATAGTGGAAGACCGGGAATTAATAGGAACAATATCTGTTTCAATTCCTCTGGATGCCGGCACATACTGGTGGAGGGTGTATCCGGTAAATACTGGCAGCCGCAATCCAACGGCTCAAGAATACCCATCTGGTGTTTTGGTGGTGGACACGAATGATAAAGAAAGAATCAAGATTCACAAAAATTGATTATCTAATAATAATTTTCTGCTTCGTTGGAGCCTGTATTTCCGGAGCGGCGTTTTGGGGGGAGTATAATAACACCCTCGTAAACTTGAACGAAGAGCCTGTGGGAACTATCATCTTCCAAAGGCGTGTCGCCCAGCGCAGATTTGCAGATCGCCATGTGTGGGACAGGCTGAGGCTGGCTTCGCCTATATACAACGGTGACACGATCCGTACTGTTGATCAGTCAACGGCCATTATTATTTTCGGCGATGAAGTAACGCACCTGAGCCTGAACGAAAATACGATAATACAGATTTTTTTTGATAACCGGAGCGGAGATGCCCAGGTCGACTTTATAGAAGGAAATATAGAGGTAACCTCCGAAATCGGAAACCTCATAATTACCAGCGGGGCTTACATCATAGAACTTGACGGTCAGGCTTCAATGGAAAAAAACGAAGAAGGGTTTGTATTTCATGTTTCCGAAGGTCAGGCCAGTTTTGACGGAGTTGAGCTGGAGGCGGGCGATGTTATAGCGATGAACCCTTACGGCGAGATAAATACAAGCCCGCTTATAACCATGACTTCTTTTGGGTCTTTCGCCTCTTTTTTAAGCCCTTTGGGGGAGGCGGCTTCCGTTGCTTTTTCCTGGAATAGTTTTTTCTTTAATCCCGATACTTATGTGATTGTCGAAGTTGCTGCAGACCGGGGATTTAGCCGCATTGTGGAAACCAGGGAAATAGGCGCGGTAAATGGCGGCGGCGCTTCATCTGTTTACATATCCCTGGAGCATGGCAATTATTGGTGGCGGGCGTTCCCGGCGGCCGCCGGCAGCAGGACTCCAATAAACCGCTTTTCCCCTTCAGGCACGCTGGAAGTGGTTCCCGCCGCTCCGCCACTTCTCCTATCGCCCCCTCATGCG
>WQWD01000050.1 GCA_009785545.1 Treponema sp.
CCCGGCTGAGATTCCGCTTCAAGCAAAAAAGCCGCATTCAAAGAGCTGCTTTCTATAAGGGGCATTGGTTTGTCTTCTTCCAGCCTAAGCGGCGTAATAACAGGGTAGATTTGCCCCAAAAAAAACGAATCCAAATAATCCAACTGCGGAACAGACCATGAATCCGGGCTTAACAAAGACAATCCGCTTTCCGCAAGTTTTGGAAAAATATCGTTACGCAGACATTCATATTGCTTATTTATTATTGAATGAACTTTAAAAGAAATTTCTTTAAGCTGTTCGGCTATTGTCAGTCCGCAGGCATTAAATTCTTTTTTAACATCAGTATTCAGAAGGCTTTTAAGAGACGCAACCCTGACCATAAAAAATTCATCAAAATTTGTAGTAACGATTGATAAAAATCGAAGCCTTTCCAAAAGCGGCAATTCCTTTCGCAGACCTTCATTCAAAACACGCTCATTAAAATCAACCCACGAAAGATCACGGCTTAAAAACGGCAAATCATGAGGCAATTCCTGTTCTTTTTTTTTCTCAATATTTTTCATATTTTACTTCCTGTTTCCTGTCACACGCCCTAATTTAAAATAACTTTATATCCAAACACATCCTGAAACATTTTTCCTTTTTCTTCCAAATGTATTAATTCAAATGAAAGATCGTAAGCATTATTGTCAACATTAAAAACAACTGTTTCTGAACGGCGTTCAACGGTAATATTTTTTATTTGCTGCGTATGGCTGCGATCTAGCGTGTCCGCTACTCTTAGTATCGAAGCCATTTTTAAAACAAGAATACGATCTTCTCGTTGAAGCTGAATATACTCAATGTCCGACTGCGAAGGCGGATCTCCCCGATGATAATTTACCACATTAGCGACAATATTCAGCTCATCGGCGTGAAGGCCGAATATTTCGGAGTTTGCGACAATGTAATGCCCGTGTTTTTGATGAGCAGAGCGCCTGATATAAGTACCTACATCGTGCAAAATAGCCGCAGCTTCCAGCATGATACGCTGGCGGCGGTTCATGCCGTGCTCTTTCACAAGAGCGTCAAAAATCGTCATACAATGATGAGCAACATTACGTCCGTGCGCTTCATCAAAATGATATTTGCGGCCAAGATTTATGGCGGAGGCAATTATCTGCGAAAAGAATTCGTCCTGCATGGGAGAATCAATGCTGGAAGCCAAATCAACAAAAAGACCGTCTCTGATTGTTACAAGGGGAACCGCAACATTTGCAGCTCCTGTTCTTTCCAAAAAAAGTTTTAAAACCAAAAGACCGGGAACAAGCCCTTCTGCGTCAGCATAAGTAATTCTAAAATGATCTATACAATCTTCTATGCTGTAGTTACGAACTTTTTCGACCAGCTTGATAAAATCATCACGTTCGATAATACGGCAATTTTCGTTTAGCTGTTTCCCGATTTTATCAGCAACAACAGTTGCATTAGCACCGGCAGCAACCATCGTTCGCACATGGTTAAGATCCATTTCTATATTTAACATTCCCAAAGTGTTTCTGATATTGTCATTCAGATAACGTTCAAAAAAAATGCCTGCACCAAACCCGTGTCGTGAATGTCTGTCGATAATTATCGTACCCATTTTTAAACTGTGAGCAGCAACCATCTGTCCCCGCCGCAGCAGCATAATTTCTGTTGAGCCGCCTCCGATTTCGACAATCATTGAATTGGCACGCCAAAACAAAGGAAGATCCTGTTTCAGCGCAAAACGTACGGCAAGGTACATTAACCTGTTTTCTTCTATTCCTTCTACAATTGTAAGATTAAAACCAGTTTCCTGCTTCACTCTATCGATAAAAACATCTCTGTTACGTGCCGCACGAAGAGCGCTTGTAGCGATAACACGGATATTGTTATCTGAAATTCCCCATCCCGATAAAAGCTCTCTGAAATTATTTAAAACAGACAGACATTCCAGCATTGATTCCCTTGACAAAACGCCGTAAGCAAATACATCACGTCCAAGAGAAACCGGGCGGGCGGCACGATCCAACACCTGCCAATTGCTGTTAGGGTAAATTTCCGCAATTTGAAGCCTTATGCCGGTAGAGCCAATTTCCAAAACAGCGGTAAGCTTAATATTAGAATTCATATTACCTCAGTATCGCATACATGAAATTTATTTCATATTACAACTTATCTATTAAAATTGAACATTTCCCCGATGGAATAGGCAGAGTTTTTTCCTTAACATTTAAAATGTTTATTGTAAAATAGTATAACTTTTCGCTCTCCATCTGGATTTCCCATCCTCTGCCGCTCTTGTTTGAGAGTATTGTAATCATGTTGTTTTTGAGCGAAAGATTTTCTACTCCCATGATTTCCATGTTTGGAATAACCCAATCAACAGTTTTTCTGGGGAGAGAAATAGAAAGACCAACAATATTTTCGATAATCAGGCAGATTGTAGAAAGAGCGTCATAAGTTAAATATTGCGGGCGTGGAAATGAAGTTTTGCCTGTCCATTTGGCAGGGCCTTCTTTCATCGGCATATATGCTTCCCAAAGATTTCCTTTGGAATGATTGCCGTCAGGGTTCATCGAATCGAGCATAAAATAAACGTGCCTAATCGCACATTCTCTTGCCAAATCCCACCGTTGGTATCGTTCAAGACCTTTTATAACCATAAATGTTAAATGAGGAAAAACCGAGCCGCGATAACCCCGCCCGGATTCATCAAAGTCTTTTTCTGATACAGCAAGCGAAGGGAACGGGTGAGAAGTACCAAAACATTTTGGATCAACGAGCTTTTCGATAATTCGTTCGGCTTTTTCCCCGTTTGGAATTTCCGCCAAAAGCGGCCAAAAGCCGGCAATGGTTTTGATGGGAACATGATTCTCGGTTTTATTGATGTCATAATAAAAGCCGTCTTCGGCATTCCACATAAGGCCATTGATCCTTGTTTTAAGCGCAAAATAATGGCGTTTGTACTGAAAACTTGTTTCTTTGTCGTTGAGTATATCCGCAAGAGCCGACATATAGAGCATATTGACAGCCATCATGGCATTAAAATCCATCGCATAATATGCGTCTCCGCGCGGAGAGTTACCCATGCCAGTTGCAGAAAGAGGCGACTTGTAAAGACCATTGGGCTTTTTAAAAGACGCATCGATCCAGTTTGTGTACTTATCTAAAATTGGCAATACATCTTTTACCCTCTTTTTATTGCCGGATTTATGATAGATATTGTACTCAGCCCACGCAAACAGCGGCATTCCCAATCCTTCAGAATTATCTCTTTCAAAAACAGGCTTCCCTGTATTAACGTCATAAGCATTACGAATAGCCCCGTTTGCTTCCTGCCGGTCATAAAAAATATCTAAAGTAGGATGAGCTTGATAAACCCGATTTGAATAAACCAAAAAAAACGAGGAAAAAATTGCGTCTGTCTGATAAACCGTTTGAGCTTCCGGGTATGAGAAAAATTTGCCGTCTATGCCGCTTTTTGACCCGCCATTATTCCAGCAATCCTGTATCCATGCCCACGTTTTATCATAAATATCTACAAAATCCTGATCATAAAAGTGGATTTTGGGGAAATCATGCTTGATCACCTGTTCTCCTTAAGAATATAACAACTGCGATTCTATAAGTATACTACAAAATCGAAGATTTTACCAGATATTTTGACGAATTTATGTAGGAAAAAAAGTAGAATGTTGACAAAATCAAATAAAAAATGATAATCTTACCCATGATGATCCGTTCTCGTTTACTTTTTTTGCTTTTCTTGCCTTTATTTACAATTATTTTAACCCCTGCTTATTCTGATGAAGCGCATTTTGACGAAGAATTGGTTGATTATGAAGAAGAATCTGTTTATATTGAAAAAGAAACGTGGCAATATGGTTTTTTCGTAAGAGGATCGGGTGTACATTATTTTGTTCCCGCTGAGTTAAGAGATTTAATAAGGCCAAATTTAGGTTTTCGGGCAGCTTTAGGGTATGAATACAACCGTCTCCGATTTATGATAGAGTCTGGTTATACACGCATTATTGGGACTAACCCATTTGTTCTGGACATAAGGCTTATTCCATTAACAGCCAATATTGGCTACGAGCTTCCTTTTAGCCATGGACTTGGACTGCAAGCAAATTTAGGAATCGGTTTTTTATTTTCCAATATCTTGCATTTTGATACTGCCATCAATATGTTAAGAAACAGATTATTGGAAAGCAGCGGGCACAATCTATTTAGTTCGGCTCGCCTTTATTTAACATATTCATTTTACAGTAATTCCATGAAATTATATTTTGGCGGCGGATTTGACGCAATAATTGAAAACGACGGAATAATTCCACTTCCTGTATTTGAGGCCGCTTTTTCTGTCAGGCCATTCGGTTTAGTATCAGCCGTTAGACGAAACATTGAACGGCGATTACAGGCGCAAATTGTCAGAATACATGAAATACCTGTACACGAAATCATATTTTCCAGCATACCAGAAAATATTTTTGTAGAAGAAACCGCAGCAGGAAGAATGGTACGTCTTTTGAATGCAGTATACTTTGAGGCAAACAGTGTAGTTATGATCGAAAGATACCGCCCTGTTTTGCACGAATTAGGCGCAAGATTAAGAGACAATCCAAATTTGCAGGTTTTAATGCGTGCTTACGCAGCTCCTTTGGGAGACGCAGAGATGGCTCGTGTTTTATCAGCAGCCAGAGGCTGGTATTGCATGGAATATCTTGCGGCTAATTTTGGAATTGCCTGGAATCGCATGAGGACAGAATTTTTTGGAGCGGAAAGAGCGCCCGAATTTGCAGGAGCAAATTGGGAATCATTCCGTGTCGTAGAATTTATACTTATAGAATAAAAACAAAAATGAATAAAAAAGGAAGTACAATGAAACATTTTAAAATCGTAAAAACAAATCTGCTGTTAACAGGTTTGTTAATGGTTATTTTGGGAGGCTGTAATAATTTTTTTCACGACCTGATTCCTTCCGATAACAATCGCATACTTTCGTTTTCGTTTGACGGGCAGATTGGCAGAGCCCAAATCGGCAATGGCACGATAAATGCGCTTGCGCAAAGAGAGACCGATCTTCGTTCTGTTATTCCAAGCATAGCTGTTTCCAGCCAAGCCAGTATTTTACCCTTAACGCTGGATTATATTCAGGCGGCGTTTCCCGATATTGACCTTGTAAAAACCGCAATGGAATTATTTACATCAAATGACCTTACAGATTTTATTACCAACCTTATAACGGATACACCTGATTTTGACATCCCTGCCCTGTCAATACCAATAAATTTTTCCGGCCCTGTACACTTTGTTGTAATAAGCGGTCAGGGCAGCGCACGTCAATATACGATAACGATTAACTCAGATTCAGGCGATCCTCAAATACAAAATTTTGCTTTTTCCAAATTTAATAACCCTGAATTGATCAGAGACGCTCATATTCGAATTGCCGGAACAACTATTATCGCAAATGCGCTCTACCCTGCGGAAATGGATAACCTAAGTTACGCACTGATTCCAACATTTGAAATATTAGGCGACAAGCTGGAAATTAACGGAGTAGAGATAATAAACAACGAAACCGCAATCCAGTTTTTGCCAATAAATACAGGACAAGCCAAAGTGCTGACAGTTACCCGTGATGGCGTAACAAGGGACTACAATTTTATAATCAATTTTTCTGAAGATCCTGACTCTATCCGCAGTATAACCGATTTCCGTTTTACACAAGCCGATAATCCTGATATTGCGGCTACAGTTGTAAGCACCATCATCAACAGCGGCGGTTTGGGAACAATTACAACACAAGTATTTTATTACGGCGCAAGACCAACAAACCTGACTCCACGATTTATAACTCCCGGCTCTGTAACAGTTTCTGGTTTACCGCAAGTTTCCGGCGCAAACTCGCATGATTTTTCGCCGCACCTTGTATACCGTGTTGTTTCCAGAAATGGTTTACTTGCACGCAATTATACAGTAAAAACCGAATTTATCAATGTAACAAATGAAGCGCCAAGAATGCTTTCTTTTGGGTTTTCTCAAATAATCAACAATACCCTTGTGCAGGACACTACCGCAGAAATAAGCGATGGGCTTATTATAATTGATGTCAGGTACGGCAATCTGACGCCTGAATTTTTGATACCAGAATTCAGCGCAGAAGGAATTGTTACAGTTTCGGGAAGCGTGCAGATTTCTGGCTTCGGCGGACATGATTTCAGCCGTCAAATAAAATATACTGTTACAAATCCGCAAAACCCTTTGCTTTCTCGTGATTATTGGGTGCAGGCACGCATTACTCAAGATCCTGATTCACGTGCGGAAATTACCGCCTTTGGTTTTTTCCAAGATGAAAATCCAACGTTAAACGAAAACCTTATCGCAAGAGTTGATCAAGTTACAGGAAGAATATCGGTTATAGCTCCTGTGGGATCAGGCGCAAGAACACGGATTATGTACCCCAGATTTGAAGCACATGGTCAGGTAAGTGTTGCAGGGTATATCCAATCCAGCGGCATTTCGCCTCATGTTTTTGAATCGTTTATAACATACACAGTAGTTTCGGCTAACGGGCAGAATGTCAGGCATTATACCGTAGAAGTGCGAGAGCTAAGTTCCCCAATGTTTGTAAACAGCAGAGCGGTTGGTTTGGGCGACGGCACAAGCTGGGAAAACGCCTTTTTAGATCTAAGGAAAGCAACTGAAGCTGCCGCCCTCTTCCATGATTCAATGCATAAAGAAATATGGATTGCGGCAGGAACTTACACTCCGGGATTAAATCGTGATGATTTCTTTTTGATAACTCCAAATACAAGTTATATTGGAGGTTTTGCCGGACACGAAACCAATAAAAGCCAGCGTGATGTTGCATCCAATCAAGTAATAATTTCCGGCTATTTAGGCGGAGGAATGTATTCATACAATCTGTTTGCCTCAGGTTTTAACGCTAACGATGACTTTTTAGTTGTCGAAGGCAACATAGTTTTTCAAGACTTAATTTTTAGTGACGCAAAAGCGATCAGGACAAAATTGGAAAGCGGCGGCGGTGATTATTCCATTGGAAACAGAAGACGTGGAAACATGGGGGCTGCAATTCTTGCAAGATTAAGCGAGACAAGTAACATTCACATAATAGGCTGCACATTCCGTAATTTAACAAGCGGTGCAAGTGGTGTTATGACATGGGACGACGACTGGGGCGAAGAATCAGAGTTATGGCTATCTAATTTAGGTATGGCTATACACGTAATAACCGGAAACGCTTTTATCTCCGATACAAATTTTTATTCCTGCGGTGTTGGGGTTATAAGCGAAAATGTTGTTTCAGAGTCGTATCTGATGATTTCGAACTCTGGAATTGCATATTTTGATCATTGGGGTGATATTACTTTAAGAAATGTAAGGGTGGAAAATTCTGACTTAGGAATACATTTATTAGGCAGTGGGAATATAACCGTAGAAGACCTTTATTTGCGCAATATTGCTTCATTGGGTCTAAGTGTACAAGGACATCCATTAGCCGAAAATCAAACAGTAACAGCAAGACATACTTTTTCCCATATTACGACATACAATGTCGGCACTTTTATTCATAGAAGGTGGATGTCTCCCAACAGTGTCGGAGTAAACATTAACCGTGGCTCAGGTTTTACTCTGCAAGACAGCACCTTTGATTCCAGCGGGCAAATATCTCTTACCAGCCAACGAAGAGGGGTATATGTAATAAACACGACTATCAGAAACAGTGTTCTTCCTGTTTCTACTTCAACGGAGATTTCGGCGTTGAATATCACTTCCGGCAATGTTGCAGGCGGCGGTTATTCAACTATCAACGGATTAACCATAGACAGAGTTTCTTGGGGAAATGCGCTGCGTTTAGTATTAAATAGCGGTTCTAGTTCAGAACTTTTTAATTCTGTTATCAGAAACCGTGCCGGCGGCCCGGCAACAAGTGCCGGTATACTTGTATGGGGTTCTGCAGGCGCATCTTTGGAAATCGCAAATACTCGTTTGTATAATACAGCATCTGCATCATCGCTTCGCTCAATTAGTTTATCAAATACCCAACTTCAATTCCGATGGCAAAACTGGTACAACGGGATATTACTTAATCGAAACAATGTTCAACACTTTGTAACAAACGGCACTTTCCATGTACCTGCAGGAAGCTCATGGGAAGCACCGCAGTAAAGCGCAAAATTAAGAAAGATGTCCGAATAAGTTCCTAACTTTTCGGACAGCCTTTGAATTTTCTCATATTTCTACGAAATATTGCGAAAATTCTTAAATTAAGGAAGATGTCCGAATAAGTTCCTAACTTTTCGGACATCGCCTTTTTCGTAGTGGCGTTGCGGAAACTGTATATTATAATATAATGTATGAAATGATATAAAATAAGGAGTGTCTTATGTTTAAACAAACAAGTCTGTTGTTTTTTGTTCTTTTGATAGTTTTGTCTGGTTGCAGCAGAGAAAATAGAGATTCAGTATCTCTACAAGCAGAAACTACATTCTCTGGTACAAGTGTCAGAATTAGCAGCCCCGATACTACTCAAGGCGCTGGTTCTATGCCCACGCCCACCAGCAGCCCTGTGATAGCAAGAAGTCCTGTGCCGCCAGCGTCCCACGATATGAGTAACTTTTCAGTAACATCTGCACAAACAACAAGTGGAAATGCAGAAACGCTTGCGGCAAATGTTAATGTTCAGGATAGAAATGTAAGACGATTGGTAACCAATTCAAGCCTTCAAATCAAGGTTGAGGATTTAGATGAAAGCACAAGAATAATAAACGGTCTGATGAATAAATATGGCGCATTTCCCGCTTCGGTTATGTTCCGTGAAAATTCAAGAGATTACACCCTAAGAGTTCCGTCAATGTTTCATCAAAATTTTCTTCATGAATTAAAGGAAATTGGAGAAGTAACTCACTATCAGGAAACAACAGAAGATGTTACGTTGCAGTATTATGATCTGGAAAGCAGGTTAAATACCAGAAGAGCATTAATTATCACCTTTCAAGGGTATATCAGCAGAGCAACCAACATACAGGAAATCTTGTTGCTTGAAACAAGAATCGCAGAATTACAAAGGGAAATTGATGATGTCGGAAGACAATTCAGGCGCATGAATGATTTAATAGATTATTCCACAATAAGTTTGAGACTTGAATTATTGGAGCAAGAAGTTGCCTCTCCAGCAACAGTGGAACATAACGAATTCATTGGAAGAATAAAAATGGTAATGTCAGGTTTTGGCAATTTTGTTTCTGGAATTGTTGTTATTTTGCTTTCCATTGTTGTCTATGGAATACCTTCAATTCTTATTCTCCTGTTTTTATATTGGCTATTATTTGGAAAAATAGGCATACTAAAAAAGGTTGTTAGCTTTGTGTCAGGTAAAAAGCATTGACTAAATTATGAATATGGAATAAATATAAATATGAATATAAATATTCCGACAAAATATCAACAGGATATTGAAAACACCACAAAATTGTTAAAAAATGAAGGGTGTGAATCTGTTTATTTATTTGGCTCTTTGGTTACAGGAAAAATTAATGAAAATTCTGATATAGATATTGGAATAAAAGGACTTCCAAAAAATAAATTTTTTGATGTATATTCGAGGTTATATTTTGATATGGATAATAAAATTGATTTAGTAGACTTTGACGTTAACTCTGATTTCTATTCCATGTTGAATAAAATTGGTGAGGTAGTTCAAATTGGATGAATTTATTAAAGTAAAAATTGAGCATGAAATTTCTAGAATTGAAAAATTGATTTGTGATATTGAACCGTTAATAAAATTATGTAAATTAAAAGAGCCGGATATTATTGAAAAATCTGCAGCGGCATTAATGTTACATTCTTTTTATAATGGTATAGAAAGTATTTTAATATTATTCTTTAAGTATAAAAATGAAAATTTACCAAATGATTTGAAATGGCATAAATCATTATTTGAAATGGCTTTTGGAAATAATTCTCAAAATATTATCATATTCGGTGATGAAATTAAGAAAGATCTGGAAAAATGTTTATTATACAGACATTTTATAAGACATACTTATGGTTCTGAATTAGATTGGGAGCAAATGAAACCTATGGTTTTTGGATTAAATGAAATATGGAATAAAATAAAAATATTTTTTAACAATTTTATTGAAAAATCATTTTGTGATAAAGAAGGTAATATAAAATCTCCTTAGGTAATAGCAGCCGCTTTTTCGTAGTGGTGTTGTGGAGAACTGTACACTATGCAGTGTGGTTAAACACAGATAAAGGAAATGGTTAAAACATGGCTGTAAACATCGCTTCAACAACTAACCACCGTGAACGTGAAAAAGGGTTCCTTGTGTATCCCGTATATTCAAGGAGAGCAGGAGGGCTTTCAATTGGAATTAACCTGTTCCCCGACAAAAAAAGCTGCCTTTTTGACTGTCCTTATTGTGAGGTTTTTCCTTTTTCTTCCAACGCAAAATTTCTGCTTGAACAAATGGGCGAAGATTTGCGCATTGCCGTTTCTTCGGCGCAGAGTCAAAATATACCAATTAAGGATATTTGCCTTTCAGGGAGCGGAGAACCTACACTCTCCCCTGCTTTTACAGACGTTTTAAAATTTGCAGAAAACATACGCGCAGAGGCGGCTTCGGATTCCGAACTTGTTGTTATTACAAATGGGACAGGGCTTTTGCAGGAGCGGATATTTTCATTCCTTGCGGAAATGGCAAAAAATCCTATGTTAAATATCTGGCTCAAATTGGATGCAGGGACTCCCGATTGGTATCAAAAGATGAATCGCTGCGAAATACCCTTTGAAGCACTTGCTCAAAAGGCAAAAGAGTTTGCTGCCTGCACTCCCGTAACCATACAAACAATGCTCTGTTCCATAAACAACGAGCCGCCTCCAGCCGACGAAGCACAAGCATGGGAATCTCTCGTTTGTGAATTGGCACTCACAGCCAAGTTTCCGCACGGTGGAATTCGCAAAGTGCAGCTTTACGGAAAAGCCCGATCTGCACCGCAAGACCCTCTGGCGTCTCAATTGCCGTTGGAATATTTGGAAAAGCGAGCGGTATCACTACGGAAAACATTTTCGGAGAAAGAGCTTAAGGTTCCAGTTGAAATTTATTTGTAAAAAAAATTTATAACAGCCGAAGGCGACAAAAAAAATGGCGGTTTGCGACGTGGGGCTGTCCGAAAAGTTGGTTACTTTTCGGACATCGCCATGTCGCAAACCTCTACGCTAAACGACGTTTCATTCAAGTTTAAGAAATGTCGTTTAGCGTGTGCATAAGCGAAGGGGCTGTCCGAAAAGTTGGTTACTTTTCGAACAGCCTTTGAATTTCCTCATATTTCTGCGAAATATTGCGAAAATTCTTAAATTAAGGAAGATGTCCGAATAAGTTTCTAACTTTTCGGACATC